>NZ_JBZNBU010000220.1:0-11195 GCF_058530065.1 Waterburya sp.
GGTGATTTCGTTTCACGGCGATCGCGAATGTTTGAGATTGCATATACAGTAATTTTACTGAGTGCTACTCCAAAATGTTAAAAACATACCCTTGAAAGGACTGGGGGACTAGGTGACTAGGAGACTAGGTGACTGGGAGAAAATATTACTTAATTATTCTTCAAGCAAATTCTCCCTCGATCGTCTAACAATCAACTGATTTTTGTCCATTACAGGGGTTTACATAACCAATTGGTACAAAATTAATTGTAGAGTGGGCATTGCCCACCCTACAGTCGAGCGAAAAAGTTCTATTATTTGTTGTCTCAGACTGAAGCGCAAACCACTGTATTGTTATTGAACATTTATTTTACAAACAGTCTCTAAAAAACTTGCCTTTATTGTAATGAACTCAGTCCAATTGATTAACCATTTTCGATCGCCCGTAGGGCAGCTTTAATTAAATGAAAATAAAAAGCTTGAGTAACATCGACTTGTTTGATATCGTTTTCTGATTTAGTCAACACTCCCAAGCGATCGCCTTTATTAATGGCTAAAACATTCCCTTTATCATTTCTAATTCGCAATTCCTTAAGGGTTTTACTACATACATAGACTCTACCACTGTGGGTGAAGACGGCTTTTTGAATGTTATTTTCCCTTGGTTTATTGCTAGCAGTACTTTTAATTTCTGGAGTAGTTTGGGGCAATCTCGCTCCTACCAATTCTAATTCAATACTAGTATTACCCTGCCAGTGATTTTCCTGTAACTTATAGGCAATATCCAAATATTCGGGCAGGGGACAATATTCCGCCCACCGCCAAGCGATCGCTTTAATTTGCTTGGTAGAATTTAATTCTTGGAGAGTTAACTTCAAATGAGTTTTGGTTTTACCAATTGCCCTTTGTTCGACAACTCTAACATTGCGCGTCCAGAAAACAGGAGGACTATTGCCAATGCCCCAAGGTTGTAATCCTTCTAGCTGTTGATAAAGTTCGTAGTCGATTTGGTTAAAACTAGCTTCGGCATCGATCTTGACTAAAGGTTTGAGGTGTTCTATTTCCAGACATTGATAAGCAAATTTGCTGAGTCTTTCCTTGACTGCTTCCAGATTGGCAGCGGGAAAACTAAAACCTCCTGCTGCGCGATGTCCGCCATATTTACCTAAAAGATCGTCGCAATAGCAAAGGGCATCAAAGACATTAAACTCATCAATACTTCGAGCAGATCCTCTAATTATCTCTAGATTATCTTCTTCATAAGTACCAATAAAGACAGGTACGCCATAACGTTCTACCAAACGAGATGCCACAATACCGATTACCCCATGATGCCAACCAGCAGAAACTACTACCAAAACTCGACTCTTTTGCCAAGGAATGGGAGTAGATTCCACTAAAGCGATCGCTTCTTGTTCGATTTGTTCGCACAGTTGACGGCGTTTGCGGTTAGTTTGCTCGCATTTATCCGCCCTTTCCAAAGCTATTTGCGGATCGTCGGTAGTCAGAAGTTCGATGACCATTTGCGGATCGCCAATCCGCCCGACAGCGTTGATTCTCGGCCCCAAACTAAAGCCAATATCGTCGGGTTTGAGTTGTTTTTTCGTTTCGTCAATACCCGCTACTTCCATTAAAGCCTGAATACCTACTAGCTGAGAATTGGGTAAAGCCCGCAAACCTCGTTTGAGCCAACGGCGGTTAACTCCCGTTAGGGGTGCGAGATCGGCAATCGTGCCTAAAGTGAATAATTCTAAGATGGGGTTGGTTAAGCCTTTTATTTTACCCAAACTCTGGGCTGTGGCGATCGCCAGTATATAAGCAACTCCTACTCCAGCCAATCCCTTGTAGGGAGAACTATCAGGCAATAGTTTGGGATTGAGAATTGCATCGGCAGGGGGCAATTTTTCTGGCAGATCGTGGTGATCGGTAATAATGACGCTCATGCCCAATTCTATGGCTCTGGCTACAGGTTCATAAGCAGAAATGCCATTATCTACCGTGAGGATTAAACCCACTCCACTGCGAGCAAATTCTTCGACAATGCGCTGGTTGATTCCATAACCATCTTTCATGCGACTGGGAATTGCATAGTCTACCTTCGCTCCCAAATGTTTTAAAGCTCTCAGCAACAATGCCGTACTAGTCATACCGTCAGCATCGTAATCTCCGCAGATGGCAATTTGTTCTTCATCGGCGATCGCATTTTTAATTAACTCCACGCTAACCGCCAAATCTTTAAACTCTGCCAAAGGAGAGGGTAAAGTTTGGGATTCTGGCTGAATATAAATATGGGCTGCATCGGTAGTAGCAATATCCCGATTGATAATTACCTGAGTTACTAGAGGCAACAATCCTGTAGAAAGACTTAATTGCCTGGCAATATCCCGATTGGGAGCAGCGATTTGCCATCTTTGAGTCGGAAAACGTTTTTGACGATCGCTCATTACCGATCCCTTATCCTTCATCCCTTTGACTTTTAACTTTATAAAATGTCAGAATTAACTGTTAACCCTTCATTGAACATTGACCATTGACCATTGAACATTGCGATCGCTCAAATGATAAATGTTTGACCTCGACAATAATCTCAACGGGAGAAACCCAATGAGGGTGATTGGACAAGCGGAGGAAACCTCCGCGTCTCTCACCCTCCGCAATGATTTTGTCTCGCAATGATAAATGCTAAACATAATGATGGTAGTTAACTTTAGCAAATTTAGATTCTATTTTCATATTATTGTGAGCGATCGTCTCGTATTATTTCGCCAACATATTTTAAAGTATTTCGTCAATATTTTATCTATCTCTCTCGTTTTAGTTTTTCTGACAGCTTGTACTCCGCCAAAACGAGTATCGGCAGAAGAGAGAATGTTTCGCAATTTTTCTTTAGAATTTTTAGACCAATACGAAATCCCTAAAGATCGATTTGAAAATACCGTTGTAGGTGGATTATCGGCGATCGCCTACAACCGAGACTTGGATCGATTCTATGTCTTGTCCGACGATCGCGGTAGACGTTCCCCCGCTCGTTTCTACACCTTTAAACTAGAAATAGAACCAAAAGACAATGATATAGCGATCGCCAGTTTTGAGCCAGAAGCCGTAACTCTAATTCGCGATCGCCAGGGTAATAACTATCCAGTAGAAAAAATTGACCCAGAAGGAATCGCCCTTTCTCCCCGCAACACGATCTTTATTTCCAGCGAAGGTAATACTGCTAAAAACATCGAACCTTTTATTGGCGAGTTTGAATTAGAAACGGGCAAACAAATTGCTGATGTGCGTCTCCCCCAAAGATTTTTAGCAGGTGAAGATCCAGATCGACCCCAAGGAGTACAAGAAAACTTAGCTTTTGAATCTTTAACCATCAACCGTGTCGGCTTGCCTGAAGATCCTTTTCGCTTATTTACCGCTACGGAATCTGCTCTAATTCAAGATCGAACTTTGACAGAAGAAGAGCGATCGCGCATCCGTTTTCTGCACTATGTCATCAATCCCATTGGCGCGCCAATTTTGGTTGCAGAGCATTTATATTTATTAGAATCCGCTCCTGTAGAAGTTATTTCCAACGGACTTACAGAATTATTTGCCTTAAAAACCGAAGGCTATTTTCTTAGTTTAGAAAGAACTTTTGGCTTCACTGGTGCTGGGGCAAAAATCTTCCAAGTAGTCATTGGCAATGCCACCGATACTAGCAACATTGCCAGTCTCCAAGGAGATTTGGGTCAAATTCGCGTCTTGAAGAAACAATTATTATTCGATTTGCAAGATTTAGGTATCTATCTTGATAATCTGGAAGGTATGGCGGAAGGACCTCGTTTGCCCGACGGTAGTAGAAGTCTGTTACTGATTAGCGACGATAATTTTAATCAAGAACAAGTCAGTCAATTACTTCTATTTCGCCTAACAGAAAAATAAATGTAGAGCGAATAATATCCACCCTACTTAAATATTTTATAAAATCAAATCAATCAACTGTCGTTGCTAGTCCCCGATTCATCACTCTAAAATCTCCATCTTCTTTAAATTTACTGGCTTCAATGCCATCAGAAGTAGGCAAACCGAGAGCAGCCAAATCGGCATCGACCATCAGTTTAACCAAACCAGGAAAATCAAGGGAGAGTTCCCAACCAAGTTTCTGTTTTGCTTTAGTCGGATCGCCAATCAACAAATCCACTTCCGCAGGACGCAAGTAGCGTTCGTCAAAGGCTACATAATCTTGCCATTTTAGGTTGACGCAATTAAAAGCCAATTCCAAAAATTCTTTAATTGAATGAGTTTCTCCCGTAGCCACTACATAGTCATCGGGTTTTTCTTGTTGCAACATCATCCACATAGCCCGAACGTAATCTTTGGCATAACCCCAATCTCTTTTCGAGTCGAGATTGCCTAGATAAAGTTTTTTTTGCGTTCCCTCGACTATTCTGGCAACTGCCCTAGTAATTTTTCTCGTGACAAAAGTTTCTCCGCGACGAGGAGATTCATGATTGAATAAAATACCATTGCAAGCAAACAAGTCGTAAGATTCTCGATAGTTAATGGTTTGCCAATGAGCGTATACTTTAGCGCAAGCGTAGGGACTGCGAGGATAAAAAGGAGTTTTCTCACTTTGAGGTACGTCTTGAACTTTACCAAACATTTCTGAAGAACCTGCTTGATAGAACCGAACTTCAATGCCAGTTCTTTGTTGATAATCTCGAATTGCTTCTAATAAACGTAACGTTCCCATTCCCACAGAGTCTACAGTATATTCTGGAGAGTCAAAGCTTACTCTGACGTGAGATTGAGAACCCAGATTATAAATTTCAACGGGTTTAACTTCTTCCAGAATTCTTCTTAAAGTAGTGCCGTCGGTTAGATCTCCATAATGTAAAAATAAATTTGCATTTTCATTATGAGGATCGATGTATATATGATCGATGCGATCCGTATTAAATGTTGAAGTTCTACGAATAATTCCATGTACTTCGTAGCCTTGAGAGATGAGAAATTCACTCAAATACGAACCATCTTGTCCTGTAATCCCCGTGAGGAGTGCTATTTTTTTGGATTTCATTTGTAGCATGAATACATAGTTAAGATTAATATACTGAAGATTGGCAAGGAGATTAACAGTAAAACTTTGATTTAATCAAATAGCTATAAATAGCCATAAAAATTTACTTCTCTTTAGATTTGTTCAGATATTTTTATCATACTACTGTAATACTTTTTGCATATAAAATTTGGATGTAGAAATCATAAAGATATTTATAAAATAGTTGAAAAAAATTAATCAATAACTAGTTACTTTTTAAGGTCATTTTCAGCAAGTCTTGAGAATTTGGATTGTAGAGTTAAAGTAGAGTCGATATCCATCCCTCAAGAATCATGAAAATCAATCAATACCTCAAACTAATTGTTTTAATCTTAGTAGGCATTACCATAGTTTCCGCACCAGTATATGCTCAAGAAGCAGCCAGTAATTCTGGATTTAATCCTAAATCATTATTATGCGATGAAGCTCTACCTTGGATCGAAAATTTAGGACTTGCTGGCGCGATCGCTTTTATGGCAATTTATATTATTGCTACTGTAGCTTTTCTTCCTGGTTCGGTACTTACTTTAGGCGGAGGAGCTATTTTTGGTTTATTTCTAGGTTCTATTTATGTTTTTATTGGTGCAACTATTGGTGCGACTTTTGCTTTCTTAATTGGAAGATATTTTGCGCGGGGTTGGATATCCAAAAAAATTGCAGGTAACGAAAAATTTGCCGCGATCGATCGCGCCGTAGGCAAAGAAGGTTTGAAGATCGTATTTCTAACTCGTTTATCTCCTGTTTTTCCTTTTAATCTACTTAATTATGGTTTGGGAGTAACGGGAGTATCCCTCAAAGATTATGTTTTGGCTTCTATAGGTATGATTCCAGGAACTATTATGTATGTCTATTTTGGTTCTTTGGGAAATATTAATACAATCTGTAATGGAGGAGGCGTAGGAGGAAATCCCATAGCACAGTGGGCGATTCGGATTGTTGGTTTAATTGCCACAGTAGCAGTTACTTTATATGTCACCAAAATTGCGCGCAAAGCTTTAGATGAATCGATCGCTACAACCGAACAACAGCAGCCTCAATAAAAATCTCCTAAAGGTAAATTAAAGCTACTGTATTTGGATGAAGAGTTACCCATTACTAGGCAATCGCGAATCGATTCTTGTCTGTCAAAGAGCAGATGGTTAGAGAGCTTATTTTATTTACTGACCGACCATAGGCAAAACAATCATAAATCAATAGTTTTAACCAAGTATGACAATAATTAATGTTTATCTTGCGGATACTAAAAAGTAACTATTAGTAAAACATTATTACCCATGACAAAAATGAACGATTTTACGTAATTATAACTAGAGAGCTATTGCCAATTTGAGATAAGAACCTTAATATGTGAAAAATATTAAGCTTGAATTTATTTTTTAAATCTATTAACAAAATCTCATTAGGAGTAATTCTTACTCATCAACGTTATGAGAAAAAAAAACAGTCAGAAGTTAAGGGTAATTTATCCAGTTGGCGCGATCCTGGTATCTATTGCTGCAACATCTGAGGCGATCGCTAGCAATCTAAATTATTCAGATGCAGACTATAGCTTTGCTATCTCTGACGATCGCCATGATTGCCAGCAAATTGGCTCGGACTATCAAGCTGTCTATGCTTTTGAAACAGCTAGCTTTTATGTCAATATTTGCCAAAAAGAAGATAATTTTTTCTATTCGGGAGAAGCCAAGCAAGGGGAAAAGAATTTGTCTGGTATTGGTAACCTACGCAGTTCTATTTTTATTCCTGCTTATCCCTTAGAAAGGGGTAATGGTTTTCGGGCTGAAAATGGTAATGTTTCTTATTGGATTATTTTACCTTTTACCCAACAAAATAGTTTGAATCTAGATGCTTCTAAACCCGCAGAAGCAATTTTAACTATTAAGCGTAACGATCGCTTGATTTCTATTGAATCTTCTTTAAATAAATACTGTCATCAACCCAATAGCACCATTGCTTGGGAGACTATTGAATTGCAACCTCACCATGCCCATCATTTGGCTACCATTCCTCAAACTCAAGATATTGGCTCAGAATTTACGGTAATTCCTAAAAGCGAACGCCCAATTTCTGCTGAAGTGTTTAATTCTAATTCAAACTTTGACTTTTATCGCATTGGGGGAGAATTGCATCGTCTGGCTACTTGCGATCGTTAGTAATTAGTAATTAGTTATTAGTTAAAGACTTTAATAAAAGATTGCAAACTTCTCGAACTGCACCTTGTCCTCCTGGTAGTTGGGTAACGTAAATTGAAGCAGCTTTATTTTCTTCGATCGCATCGGCTACAGTTATCGGGAAACTGACTGTGTTTAAGATTGGTAAATCGTTAAGATCGTCTCCCATATAGGCTATTTCTGCTAGGGAAATATTCAGGCGATCGCATAGATTTTTTAAGACAGTTAATTTGTCTTCTACCCCAATAAAACAGTTGGCAATATCTAGTTTTTTGGCTCGATGTAAGGTGGCATTAGAATCGTTGGCACTAATAATTGCTACTTCTATTCCCGACTGCATTAGAAGTTTAATTCCTTTACCATCCTTGACATTAAATTTTTTACAAACTTCTCCTTTTTCTGTGTAGTAAAGTCCGCCATCGGTCAAGATGCCATCGACATCTAAGACTAATAATTTTATGAGGGCAAAATCGATTTGAGAGTTTAACATGATTGATGAAAGTTATAAACTAACTTAGTAAATAATCTTAAATCCGAGCATAAGATTTATTTTGACCTTGGAGTATATTATTTAACTTAACGAATATTTTTTGATTCTCTTGAGGGTTTAAATCTATACCTTGCTGGCAAATTTTGATTGCCTCTTGTGGTTTATTTTGCTTGAGAAAAATATCGCTAAGATTGATATACAGGTAAGGTGTCTTAGGAGATAAAGCGATCGCTTTTTGATAGTTAGATATAGCAAGTTGCCAAGACTTTTGTTTTCTTCGTACATCTCCCAAACAACGATAGTGAAAAGCATTTTTAGGAGTAACTTGAATTGCTTTTTGATAAGTATCGGCAGCCAAGTCTAATTTATTTTGCTGAAGATAAGCATCCCCCAGATTGCGGTATAGTCTGGCAGATATTCGTTTTTTTTGCGGTTTTATTTTTATTCCTTGTAGACAGATCTCGATCGCTCGATCGAGATGATTTTGCTCGATCAGGACATCGCTAAAGTTAGCGTATAAATAGGGAGTTTGGCGAGATAGATCGATTGCTTTTTGATAGTTGGATGCAGCTAAGTTCCAAGTTTTTTGCTTTTTATATACATTCCCCAAACGACAATAATTAAAAGCATTTACTGGATCTAAGTCGATCGCTTTTTGATAGATTTTGGCAGCTAAAGCTAATTGATTTTGCTGTAATAGTATATCTCCTAGATTGCGATAGATTGAAGCCGAACCAGAATCTATCTGAAGATATTTTTGATAAACTAGGATTGCTTGTTTAAATTTTTTTTGCTTTTCTAGAAGTTTCCCTAGGGCTTGATAAGAGTTTTCCCAAGTAGGGCTTAATTCAATCGATTTCTGATTGCAAATAATTGCTCGATCGCTGCGATCTATTTTTGTATATAAATCCCCTAAGCTTAAATAGTAACTTGCATTATTCGGTTTAATTTTAATAGCAGATTCTAATTTTTCAATGGCTGCTCTATCTTTTCCTTGCTTATCGAGAGAGATTGCTGCAAAATAAACTTGATTGGCATTTTCTTTGGTAGGAAAATGAACATCGATATATTCTTCAATATATCTAGCAAAGGTCATTTGATTACTGGCGAAGCTAGAATACCTATAAACAGAATCACAACTAATAAATTGTAATCCTAAATGTTTGATTACACTGGGATAAATTGGAATTTGTAAATCACCGAGTATTCCCCGAAGAGGATTGTTAGCAGATGGTGGAAAATCAATCTTAGATAGATCGAGTAGAGCTAAAATTTGATTAACTATATGATGACAAACAAGATCTGCAGGATGATTTTGAGTATAAAATAAATGATATTTCTGGTAATTTTCCTGAATAAAATTACTAGCTTCGACATCTAGATTAGATTCTCTTTTTGCCAACTCTGAAATAGTATTGTTAAGATTATTAATCACAGCTTCTCGGCTGTAGTAGTTAGGCTGGCTTAAAATATCGACAATTTCTTGACTAGTTTTTCCTTCATTAACTAGAGAAATAATATTACTATCTCCATGAGGAATTACCCCAAAAGGATAGTTGGGCTTGATAACTTGGTTATGAAGATTTTTACAAAACTGAGGGAAATAACCTTTAAAATAGAGAGAAGGAAAAGATATCTTTTTACATCGTGACGAGAGTTTAGCTAATACCGCTTGAGAACTACGTTCCCCATGAATCTCTTTAACTGGCTGATAAATAAATAAATCTGCTTTTTGCAGTAGTTCTGAGGGGATTGTGGTTTGTTTTTCAATTAAATTGTGAACTGGAAAACGATGAATTAAATATTCTCGATTAAACTCAGCAGATCTATTTAGATATTGAGCAATTGGTTGATTTTGACAATTGGCATAGATTAAACAAACTTTTTTCATCTTCAAAATTTAATCTGAAATCTTTAAATATTTGCTAGAGATCGAATCTTTTGGTTAGTAAGTAGCTCCACTTTATTAAACACCAAATAGATTTAGTTCGTAGCGATGGCTTTAGCCATTGATATTCATGGATATCCACCCCTAAAGGAGTTGCTACGAACTTTTACTTTATTTAGGTTGAACTACTTAATTCTTGCCGAAATACTTCACTACTTCGAGATTTACCTTCAAGATTTAGAGCTAAAAACTTATACGGGCATTAAATTGGTTGCGTCTATACTTTGTCTGACACTAAGAATATCTCGTAAAACCTTTTCTAGTTTGGCAATAGGAATCATGTTAGGACCATCGCTAAGAGCATTATCTGGATCTTCGTGGATTTCCATGAATAGGGCATCAATGCCAACCGCAGCAGCAGCACGAGCCAAATCGGGAACGAATTCTCGCTGTCCTCCCGATTTACTACCCTGTCCTCCTGGCATTTGAACGCTATGGGTGGCATCAAAGACGACGGGATAGCCTAGCGATCGCATCTGTGGCAGAGAACGAAAATCTACAACGAGGTTGTTGTAACCAAAAGTTGTACCTCTTTCTGTTAGCATTATCTTATGGTGACCAGCCTCTTCAATTTTATTCACCACGTGCTTCATATCCCAAGGTGCGAGGAATTGACCTTTTTTAACGTTAATAGTTTTACCCGTTGCAGCAGCAGCCAATAATAAATCGGTTTGACGACAGAGAAAAGCTGGAATTTGCAAAATATCGACCACTTCAGCAGCGACGGTTGCTTGTTCGGGAAGATGGATGTCCGTTAGTACGGGTACGTCTATTTCATCTTTAACTCGTTGCAAGATAGCCAAACCTCTTTCAATGGGTTGTCCGCGAAAAGAATGAATTGAGGTACGGTTGGCTTTGTCAAAAGAAGATTTAAAGATAAAAGGAACGTTCAAGTGATCGCACACTTGGCGGATTTCTGCCGCCATTTTTAGGGTAGTGCTTTCTGATTCGATGACGCAAGGTCCTCCAATTAATGCTAGAGGTTGTCCTTCGCCGATGGTGAGGTTTTGGGCGATCTGAATTTGTTGCATTGTGGTTGATGGTTGATGGTTGATGGTTGACGGTTATTGATTATTTGCTAGCACATAAATCCCTAGGCACAGCATTATTTTTGATTGTTTTTATGCCGTAATAGTTTATAGGTAAATAAGGAATATAATTAGCGAACAGTTTTTCATTACTATCTGCATATTTTTGCAGAATTTCCTTTTTATGCTTATCTAACAGGAGGGAAGGTTTAGGATTATTTTGCGGTTCTCGTTTTTTAATGATTTCTAATATTCCCTGACGATGTTTGGGAGGAATCTCAGTAAATTGATTATCGAAATAATCGATCATTGCCATCATTAATTCCGATGCACCTAGATTATTAGGTGGAGGAAAAACCACTCGTTCTAAGTTGAGATCGATAATCGATTGGAAAAAAATCTTAATGAATTCTACTTGGGACTGTTTCAGTATTTCATAGGGTGTAGTAATACAGTTTTTTTGACCGATTTGATAAGCTACAGCATTAACTACGTTGTACCA
>NZ_JBZNBU010000221.1:0-27921 GCF_058530065.1 Waterburya sp.
GAAATAACCTCACTACTACCCATCCCCGCAAACATCCTCAGTGTAATTGTCACTGTCTGGCAATGCGGATGTTACTGGCAGATCCTCCAGACAAAATATCCATAATAGCCAGGGATTTAGGAGTAAATAATCAAACCCTCTATTCCCACTGGAAAAAGAAATGTCTCCCTCTCTTACAACAACTAGCAGAACGTAAGGACGTTTCATGAAACGTCCCTATCATCCATTACCCAATCGTGACAAGTTAAGGAACTTACTCATTAGTCAACTACTAAACATAGTGTATGGTTGCTTTAAAGAACACTATATAAGAGCAAAAAGTCAACCTGTATGGGAGCGTAAAAACTAGGAGGAAAAGTCACAACTATCTGTATTACTCATTACTCATTACTCATTACTTAAAGGCGATTGACAAACGGTACAAAACGTTAACTTGTCACAAATGGGTATTGCCTATTTTTTGAACGACAACTAATAAAAAAGCGATCACTCGTGAATAACAAGCGATCGCCAAACAAATATTTTAGGTTAATTAATTAAAAATCGCTTTTCTCGATATTGCCTCGCACGTCATTGAGATCTATGTAGCGATCCGTAGCGTTGCGTAATTCACGAGCGATCATGCCTTCGGTGGAAACTACTGTAATGTGAGTATTTTTCGAGCGCAATAGTTCGATCGCCCGTTCAAAATCTCCATCTCCACTAAACAAAATAACGCGATCGTATTGTTCTACAGTGTTAAACATATCCACGACGATTTCAATATCTAGGTTGGCTTTTTGAGAATAGCGTCCTGAAGCATCATCATAATATTCTTTGAGTATTTTGGTTCTGACTGTATAGCCCAGACTAATTAAAGCATCGCGAAAGCCTCGTTGATCTTGAGCATCTTTTAAACCCGTATACCAAAAAGCATTAATTAAAACTACAGTAGGATCGTGAGTAAAATATTCTAATACTCGCCTGGGATCGAAAAACCAACCATTTTTTTGTTGAGCGTAGAACATATTATTGCCATCGACAAAGATAGACAAGCGGTCTCTAACGTATTTTCCATGAGCTTCCATATAATTTTTCCTATAAGAACTTAAATATATATTTAGTCGCCACAGATTGACTCGTCTAAAACAGACGAATTAGGGGGTGACTATTGGTTAAAATAACCAGCCTAATATAATGCTACAAATAAAATACTAATTGCAACATATTGAGATGAATAAACCCGCACTAAATGGCTACGATCGAATATTTTAAATATTAAAATTTGACGGTAACCATCAATTTATTGTGGGAGTCAGACCCGAATAAAACTTAATTTAGGTATATTTCATATATATCCCAGTTTAGGACAAAAAAAACCCCTATAACAATTTAATTTGCTAATGCAAGATTTTTTTACATCTCTATTTGTAATCTAACGAACAAAAGGTAAATTTCTCGCCAACTAATTTAGCTAAATTTACTAGATCGGCTAAAAAATAGCAGTATTACCTACTTACAAAAGAGCGATCGCGAATTTATCAATGAGTTCTAAAAAACTATAGTTTTCACTCGGTTAATAACAGTTAAATCGTACAAGCGATCGCTTCTGTATCTTCATCAAAACAAACATAATCGAGACAGTCTGAATTTTCTCTTAAGAGTTTTGCTAACAACCATCCAGCAATCGTCCAAGTTTGAAATTTACGAGAAGATTTACCGATCAAACGACCATTCTTACCGTCATAATATTCGGGCCATTCATCATCCATCAGACGAAGTTCTGCGATCGCCATAGCTCGATCTGCCAGATCTTCTCTGCCCATTTTTTGACAAGCAGCCATCATCATCCACAACAATACTGGCCAGCTACCGCCATTGTGATAAGACCAAGGACTGTTTTTGGGATCGCATCCCGTCACGATTTTCCAAGTTAGACCTTCAATGGCTGGATAGCAGAGCTTCATGGGCATTTTTCCGACTAAATCTGCCCAGCGATGTTCGATTAAGGTCAAGATATCTTGGGACTGTTGTTCTGTGGTGAGAGAACCCATAATAGCGGTCAGATTGCCCAAAGCAAAAAAACGAAAATCCATCTTTCCAGGGCCTAAATTTCCTGCTAAATAGCCGCCTAGATCGGGCATCCAGTCGGTGAGCCAATAAGGAATTGATTCGGGATAGATATTAAATTTATTGACTACAGATTCGCCAAATTGTTCGGCTTCGTAACGGTGAATCTGATTTATCTTGTGCAGATCGAGCCAATAATAGTCTCGCAGATGAAAATTGAGACTACCCAGACGGTTATTAATTTTATCGATTAAAGCTTGACCTGTTTCGTCTTTAACCAGCATTTCCCGCGCTGCCCGCAATGCCATATAAAACAAGGATTGAATCTCCAAAGGATGTCCGCTCAATCCCATCGGGCGATCAATCATACACGCACCATCGGGAACTAATAATGTAGGGGTCATTTCAAATTGTGGCCCCAAACAAATTTCTAAAATAAAATTCAGAGCTTCTTGAAAACTATCGCTTTTAGCTAGGGTTTCATCTCCCGTAGCCTTGACATAAGCCCGCAATAAAATAACCCACCACAAACAAGAGTCAATAGGCGTGACTCGACCAATTGCTTTATCGCCAAAGTCAGCATGAAGATATTGCTTGTCTTCTTGAGACTCTACTTTAAAACTGGCTGGCATTAAGCCTGTGGGAGGTTGATAACAATCGATCCTTCTTTTTTGCTTTTGTAAAACAACAGTCTCAATCAAAAAATTGTAAACAATCTCGGTTTTTCCTTGAATCAAAAAGACCAAAGCTGCGGGAATAAAATCTCGAATAAAGCATTGATCGTAATTGAGAGCATCTCTTTCAGAATCGGTAGCTGCCACAGTTCCTACCGCTCGATCTTGATAATAAACGATTGATTGTTCTAATAGCTTGTTAGCGGTACGTTCGATAGTTTCTGTACTTATTAAGACCATAATCAAAAGCAATAGGGATTGGAAAATAATAGAGATAAATAAACTCGTTTAAAAGAAAGATATTCGTAATATAAGACGGTTCACTTGCGATTTTATCTCGATCGCGAACTTCGATCGGTAGATTAATTGTTAAATTTCTTTATTGGTTGTTTTTATTTGACAAATCGAGATTCCCTCTGTTGCCCTACCTATTGGCAAGATCGATTCATAAATGAATTCAGATATTATAGAAGCATGGGTACGCCTAAAAAATTGCTAAATAATTAAAGTATTAACCTGGTAAACGTATGAGTTATGCAACTTCTTCTGCTAGGGCAGAAATTAATGAATTGCGCCGTTTAAAAACCTTGCTTCCCCCAGAACTACAAAGTTGGGTCATAGTTGAAGGTTCGACGGAAGTAAATCCGCCCCTAATTCGTAGCGAAGAAATTGGCAAAGATGAGATTGAAATACAGATAGATCTGGGAAAATGGGACAGTCTGGCGATCGACCAGCGCAATTTATTATTCTGGCACGAAGTTGCTAGAGTCCAAAACGATACTATTCCTAAAGAAGGATGGGAAATCGCAGCCTTGGCGATTGGCTTGGGGGGTGCGGTAGGAGAGTTGTGGGTTCAAGATGGCTTATTGCTGTTGTTAGCTTTGTCTCTCTGCGGAATTTCTGGCTATCGTCTCTGGCAAAAAAATAGTAGTGAAAAAACCATCACTGAAGCGATCGAAGCCGATGAAAAGGCGATCGCCTTAGCTACTCGCTTTGGTTATTCTTTGCCCAATGCCTATAAAAGTTTGGGTAGTGCTTTGAAAACTCTAATCGAAATGACTCCCAGTCGTCGTAAAAGAAAAAAATACGAAGAACGCTTACAAGCACTGCGTCGTAGTGCTTCTAGAGATAAAGCTAGAACTCAAGAAGGTAGACCACCTATTGGTAGAAGAGATAATCGTCTCTAAAAAAACTTAAGACCACAACTTGAGGAAATTATTTTAGGTAGATAATTTCCTTATTTTTGATTTAGTCTTAGGAAAACTTCAAATTTTGTATTGTTTGAGGCTATAGGTGTAAAATTAATTGAATAAAATTTTATAAATACTTATATGAATAAGTGTTTATCGTCAATTGCATTACATTTTTTGCTTAAATTTCAATAAATTGCTTTTATTCTTAAAATGGAAAATACAAGTAATGTACTTCTTGTAAGTCTCATTAAAAAATATTTAAGACAATAATTAACCTTTAATAATAATTAAAAATTAAGAATTTAATGATTGACGAGACAACGAAAATTCGATTTCCTGTATCCTCATACAAGGAAAACTCAGTGGTGCAATTGCCAGAACGCCTAACAATTCTGGAGGCTATATCCTTTAAAGAAGTTATCAGCGACCTAGTGCAAGCAAATGATTCTCATCAACAAATAATTCTTAATTTTGCTCGCACTAAATTTGTTGATAGTAGTGGAATCGGTGCTTTAATCGCCAGTTTTAAGTCCGCTCAAGCCAAAAATATTCAATTAGTCTTAGAGTCGGTTCAACCGCCCGTTATGGCGACTTTGTCGATGACAGGATTGGTAGATGTCTTAGATATTAGATCTTCAGAAAAGTGGTCTAGGCAAAAGTCTTTGGAGACTCATCCTTCAGTATGTTCGATCGTCAAACGGATTATTGATATTGTAGGTGCTATCGTTGGCTTAATGATTACAGCAGTTTTATTTCTGCCGATCGCCATGGCGATTAAATTGAGCAGTCCTGGACCAATCTTTTTCTCTCAAACTCGCTGTGGCTGGATGGGGAAAAAATTTCAAATGTGGAAATTTCGTTCTATGTACGCCAACGCAGAAGCAATGAAAAAAGATGTCCAGAATCAGGCTAGCGGAGCTTTTTTCAAAAATGATAACGATCCCCGCATTACCAAAGTCGGTCATTTTTTGCGTCGCACTAGCTTAGATGAATTTCCTCAGTTTCTCAACGTCCTTAAAGGAGATATGAGTTTGGTAGGCACTCGTCCTCCAACTTCAGAAGAAGTAAATTGCTATCAAATACCTGAGTGGCAAAGATTGGATGTTAAGCCTGGGATGACGGGAGAATGGCAAGTCAATGGTCGCTCTCAAGTACGTAATTTTGAAGATGTGATTAAGTTAGATCTCAAATATCAACGTAGTTGGAGTCTATCGTATGATTTCAAACTAATCTTCAAAACAATTCTGATTATTTTTAATAAAAACAGTGGTGCGGTCTAGCAAGTAGTAATTATTAAATAGTTTTAATGAACCAAAACAAAGAACAAATAACCATTGCGGTAGTAGGAGATGTCCACAATCAATGGGAAGAAAAAGACGAATTAGCCCTACAACATCTTGGGGTAGATTTGGTTCTATTTGTTGGGGATTTTGGTAATGAAGCAGTTGATGTTGTCGCTCGAATTGCTGCGGTAAAAACTCCCAAAGCTGCGATCGCAGGCAATCATGATGCTTGGTATAGTGCTTCTGATTGGGGTAGACAAAAAGCTCCTTACGATACCTCTAAGGAAGATCGGGTGCAACAACAGCTAGACCTTTTGGGTGAAACTCATGTAGGTTACGATCGCCTAGATTTTACCGATTACAATTTATCTGTAGTGGGAAGTCGTCCTTTTAGTTGGGGTGGCTCTACTTGGCGAAATAGCCAATTTTATAGCGATCGCTATGACGTTAGTAGCTTTGCCGAATCTACTCGCAAAATTGTTGCAGCAGCCAAAAATACCGCCCATGAAACTATTGTTATGATCGGTCACAATGGCCCATACGGTTTGGGGGCTACTACCGAATCGATTTGTGGTAGAGATTGGAAACCAGATGGAGGTGACTATGGCGATCCAGATTTAGCGGAAGCGATCTCTCAAATACGCAGTTTGGGCAAAGCAATTCCTCTAGTTACCTTCGGACATATGCACCACGAGCTTAAACATCCACCTGGGAAGCGACGTAGAATTGTTGAAGTCCGAAATGAAACGGTGTATCTTAATGCAGCTTGTGTACCCCGCATAATTAAGCAAGACGATAATATCAAACGAAGTTTTTCTTTAGTGTCTTTAGATCGGGGTGTTGTTAGAGAAGTTTCTTTAGTGTGGCTCAATGCCGATTTTTCTATAGAGAGCGAAGAGATACTTTACAACTAGCAGACATTAAACATAGTATGATCGGTTACCTCAAAGGTAAGAAAATAGAGATTGCCAAAAACAACCAAAATCGTCTCTTCTTAATTTTAGAAGTTAACAATATTGGCTATGAGATGCAAATCTCATCTCGTTTTGCTCGTCAATTGGATGAACGAGAAGAAGAATCAATTCAAGTCTTCACCCACTTACAAATTCAAGAAGACAAACAGATCCTTTATGGTTTTGATTCGTTAGCTGAAAGAGATCTGTTCCGCCAACTAATAGCAGTTAGCGGTATAGGTATGCAATTGGCGATCGCCTTAATCGATACTTTAGGCATCTCCGAATTAGTAGGAGCAATTGTCACTAGTAATATTACTACCTTAACCAAAACCCCTGGAGTGGGCAAAAAAACTGCGGCAAGAATTGCTCTGGAGTTAAAAACCAAATTAGCGCAGTGGCATAAAATATCGGGGATCGAAGTAGCACAGCCAGAAGCTGTATTTGCCCCCAAACCCGAAATTAAAGAAGATTTGGAAATGACTTTGTTAGCTTTGGGCTATAGCAATGAGGAAATAGAACAAGTTCTCACTGCTTTAAGCAGAGACGAGCAACTACTCAAAAATCCCCATGCAGAAGAATGGATTAGAAGTGCGATCGCCTGGCTGAGTGGTGAGTAAGATTGAATTTTGGCAAACAATTATATATTTTTTAACCAAAAAAGGGGTGAAGTTTTCGCGTCCCTCAAGTCGTGACAAGGTTGATTCAAGAGACTATTCACCCTACTGAAAATTATAGCTCTAAAAATTGCTAGCCATTACAATTAAATACTAAAGAATAAAAACTAAGAACTAAAATTTTTATTTTGTCCCGATTTAATTGCTGTCACTTGCACCCAATAACTTGAGAGTATTTATATTAGATAAAGTCAATCCTTTAATTTCAGAAATGTTCATTGATTGATAAGGGTTTTGTAGAGTAAATATTTCAACTAAGTCTAATTTTTTCAAACTCCATAGTTTGATAGTTTCATCTTCACTACTACTAATTAAATACTCTCCATCAAAACTAAGATCGATTGAGGTAATTAAAGCTTGGTGCTGAGAGAGAACATTCAAACATTCTCCAGTAATAACTTGCCAAAATTTAATCTTATTATCTTGATTGCAACTGATAATTGTTTCCCCATCTGAACTATGGGCAATTAATTGAGCATTTCCAATATTATTTTGCCAAGTTTTTTGGCATTCTCCAGTTTCTAAATTCCAAAATTTTATAGTTCTATCGGCACTGGCACTAGTTAAAATTTGATTATCTGGACTAAAAGAGATCGACCATACCCAGCTATTATGACCTCTTAAAGTATTAAGACATTGTCCAGTATTAACGTCCCACAATTTCACCGTACAATCAAAAGAAGCACTAGCAAGAATCTTGTCATCAGGACTAAATGCAATCGACCAAATTTCTCCTTTATGACCTGTTAATGTATGTAATATTTCTCTAGTTTGAATATTCCATATTTTGATCGTGCAGTCATCGCTACCACTAGCCAATATTCGACCATCTTGACTAAATCCTATAGTCCTAATTGCTGCTTCATGTCCCGATAAAGTTTCGATCGCCTTGCCCGATCTAAGATCCCATAACTTAACTGTTTTATCTCCACTAGAACTTGCTATTAGTTTGCCATTGGGACTAAAAATAGTCGAACAAACCCAATCACTATGTCCCTGAAAAGTTTTTATCACTTTTCCTGTTTTTAAATTCCAAACTCTAACTTGGCGATCGTGTCCGCCACTTACAAAAGTTTGACTATCTGGACTAAAAGAAACTGAAAGTATTTGATTGCTATATCCCTGCCAAGTTTTGAGACATTCTTTGGTATCGGCAGTCCAAAGTTTTATTGTTTGATCGTAACTACCACTGGCTAAAAGATCGCCTTTGGGATTAAAAGCAGTAGAGTTAATCACATTTTTATGACCGTGTAAAATTTGCAGACATTCTTTTCTATCTACATTCCACAGTCTAACTGTTCGATCGATACTGCTACTAACTAAAATATTGCTTTGAGGAGCAAAATTAACGCACAACACAACATTTTTGTGACCTTCAAAAACTAAAATACATTCTTCTGTATTAATATCCCATACCCTAATAGTGCGATCGCAACTTCCACTAGCTAAATATTGACCATCAGGGTTTAAACTAAAAAATCTAACTCCGTCTTCATGTCCTTGAAAAATTCTTTGACATTTACCTGTCTCGATCTTCCAAAATCTAATCGTACTATCCTGGCTTCCAGTTATTAACTGTTGCCCATCGGGGCTAAAAATAACTGATAAGACTTCACTTGAATGACCTGAAAAAACTTGAATACACTCACCAGTATCCACACTCCACAATCTAGCTCGAGCATCATCGCAACCGCTAGCTAGATATTTACCGTCGGGGCTAAAGGCAATCGACCAAACTTCTTGTTGGTGTTTTTCTAGACTACGCAAACAAAGACTAGTTTGGACATCCCACAATTTAACAGTGCAATCGCAGCTAGAACTAGCCAGGGTATTGCCGTCAGGACTAAAATCTAAAGAAACGACCCAACCAGAATGCCCAGTAAAACGACGAATTACTAAACCGTCTGACATTCGACGTAAAATTATATCTCCTTTGGTATCTCCCGCAGCCAAGTATTGTCCGTCGGGGCTAAAGGCAACCGACCAAATTCCGCCAAATTTTTCGGCAAAAAGGGATTGGGAAAGGTCGGCATTGTGAAAACTAACGTTATGTAGTTGTGCTTGACGTAAATCTGCTTGCCATACGCATAAATTAGAGAAGTCATAACCCGTTAAATCGACCGCCATCTGACAAAGCAAGTTAATAATATTTCCTGCTGCATAGCCTGGTTTGCGAATATATGTCTGTAAATCTAGTACGATCTGATTTAAACAATTAGTTAGATCTTCTCGGCTGTCAAAAATTGCTTCTAATTCTCGAATTAATGGTTGCAAAATCAAGCGAGATTGATTTTCGGCAACATATTCTTTGGCTGTAGCTTCTCGGAGAGGATAATTATTTAAAAGTTTTGGCTGTCGATGGGCGATCTCTTGAGTTATGGTTTCAATCAAACGACTGGTGACATATTCCATCACTACTGGTTGTTCGGTGAATTTAGTAGTGTTTTTTTCGATTAACGAACGTCTGGATAAAGACTCTAGCCCTTCTAATAGTTTGATATGGGATCTTGGTTTGACTAAATCTTGATGTAATTTTTCTAGAGAAACTGGTTCGCGAGAGATTGCCAGCCAATACATTATTTCTCGTTCTAGATCGGACAGTCGCTCGAATTGTTGTTCTAAAAGATCTCGTATATCCCCAAAAACAGTTATATCTTGAGCCAGAAACTTGGCAATATTGCCCGAAAATAAGTCTTGAATAGTGGTTGCCACTACTTTTAAAGCTAAAGGATTTCCTCCATAGCGATCGCGCAAGGCATTTAATTCTAATGTTGAAGCTTCTAAACCTTTGAGTTTAAAGATTCCCGAACTTGCTGCCTCGCATCCTCCCAATAAAAGCGATCGCACTGGTAGATTTTCTCCTTCTAAAACGGCAATCTCCTTGGGTTTTTCTCGCGTAGTCACAATGATACAACTATTATGGGCGGTAGTTCCCAGTCTAGTTATCAATTCTCCATAGCCTTCGTATCCCTGGAGATATCTTCCCGCCCGACTGTTACTCTCTAAAACTGATTCTGCATTATCAAGGACAATCAAACAACGTTGCGATCGCAAGTAAGAAATTAAGTGGGTTATTCTTTCGCTGGTTCGTTGTGGTAAATTCCTCTCTATTTCTCTTCCTTCAGAGAGAAATTCGATCGCCCTACCTAAGATATTTTCCAGAGGAGGTGCATCCCTTAAAGATTTCCAGATTACACAATCAAAATTATTTAAACTTTGTTGGGCAAATTTAAGGGTTAAAGTAGTCTTGCCCATTCCGCCCATTCATTGAAGGGCAATTAGTCTACAGCGATCGTTCATCGCCCAATCATTAAGAGTTTCTAATTCTTTGGTGCGTCCAAAAAAATTATCGAGAGATATTGCTTCTCCCCAATCTTGACGAGTTTTCGGCAGAAATTTGGTATAAAATTGGCTATCTAGGTTTAAGTTGAAGGCAAAAAAGAATTTTTCTAAGGATCGCTTGTCTACTTTGCTTTTACCATCCAAAATTTTCTTGATAGTATTGATATCTAAATTAGTTAATTCGCTAATGTTTTCGTAGGTATATCTTTCGCCAAAATTATGTTTTCTTTCCCAATTTATTCGTGCTGCTTTTAGTTCTTCTAATCCTTGGGCTGTTAGAATAACTCCGCGATTCCGTTTTTGCTTGACGAGATTCATTGTGTTGGTACTAATCTAGTTGGAGTTCTCAAAATATTAGATAGATTTTGCTGTCTTGTTTTTGTCTAAGTCTGATGTCAAAAACTTTTTTGCCATTTTTATTAAAATTTTTGTATCAAATTTTACATACTTTAGGGAATAAAAATTAATCAATGAAAAGTATTTTTGCTCAAATAATATCTATAGTTTATCTCTATTTAGTTTACTAGATTACATTTGCTTCAAACGACTCAAACCCTATCCAAACAATCTTTTAAACTCTTTAAGAGAATCGCCATCGGGTTTAATATACTTGATGTTACTTACCAAAACATTTGGTGCATTTTACCAATTAAAATATTGTTACTTCAGTAATATTACGTACAAACAGGCGATTGTCCAAAAATCAAGCAAAATCGAACCAGCTAAAAATAGACAAAATCAACTATGATTGAAAAAGTGTTAAGTTGTGTCAAAGCAATATAATTCTCTTCACACAGCTTCAACAAAGAAGCTTTAATCAAATAACAATCAATCAAATTACAGGCGCGATGTGTAGCGTCATAACAGAATGAAATTACCTATAGTAGCTGTTATTGGTAGACCCAATGTTGGGAAATCTACCTTCGTCAATCGTTTGGCTGGGGACAAGCAAGCAATCGTTTACGACCAACCAGGAATTACTCGCGATCGCACCTATCGCCCCGCATTTTGGCAAGATCGAGACTTCCAGATCGTCGATACAGGAGGACTGGTATTTGACGATAATACAGAATTTTTACCCTTAATTCGCCAACAAGCAATGGCAGCACTAACCGAAGCTAACGCAGCAATTTTTGTGGTAGACGGTCAATTTGGTATAACCGCTGGCGATCGCGAAATTGCCGAATGGTTGCGCCGTCAATCCGTTCCTGTATTCTTAGCGGTTAATAAATGCGAGTCAATAGAACAAGGTTTGGCTCAAGCTGCTGAGTTTTGGGAGCTAGGTTTGGGTAATCCCTATCCGATTTCAGCCATTCACGGCAGTGGTACGGGAGAACTATTAGACGAGCTGATAACCCATTTACCTCCCATAGATGAATTAGAAGACGAAGAGGAAATAAGAGTAGCAATTATCGGTCGTCCCAATGTGGGTAAGTCTAGCTTGCTCAATGCTATTTTGGGGGAAAATCGCTCGATTGTCAGCCCGATTTCTGGTACGACTAGAGATGCGATCGACACGACTGTCAAGCGAGGAGATAAAATTTATCGTTTGATTGACACTGCGGGAATTCGGCGTAAAAAAAATGTCAATTATGGTGCAGAGTTTTTTAGCATCAATCGTTCTTTTAAAGCGATTCGACGTTCTGACGTAGTTCTGTTTGTCATTGACGTTCTCGATGGAGTAACCGAACAGGATCTAAAATTAGCAGGCAGAATTATTGACGAGGGCAGGGCGGTAATTCTGGTAATTAATAAGTGGGATGCTGTTGAAAAAGACTCTGGTACGATTAACCAATATCGTAAAGAAATTTACGCTCGTCTCTATTTTATGGAATGGGCGCAAATGATTTTTGTCAGTGCTATGACTGGTCAAAGAGTTGCCAAAATACTTGATCTGGTCGATGTAGCAGCAGAAGGACATCGCCGTCGGATTACTACTTCAGTCATTAATGAAGTGTTAGAAGAAGCGGTTAGCTGGCACTCTCCTCCCACAAGCCGTCAAGGAAAACAGGGAAGAATTTACTATGGCACTCAAGTAACTTCCCAGCCCCCAACAATTACCCTTTTTGTCAACGATCCCAAGCGATTTAACGATAACTATCGCCGTTATATAGATCGTCAGTTTCGCGATCAGTTAGGTTTTACTGGCACGCCGATTAAATTGATTTGGCGCGGTAAGAAAATGCGAGAAATGGAGAGAGGTGCTAATAAAGCAACTAAAGTTTAATTAACTTCTAATTACAATCTTTCTCCAGAAATATCGATTAAGATGGCGACAACATAGAGTCATAGATCTGCCAATCGGGCAGAAATTGATTCATATAGGCTTTAAAGCGATCGCCATGATTTTTTTCTAATAAATGTACTAATTCGTGAACGACAACATAAGTCAAACATTGTGGTGGTTTTTTGATCAGTTCCAAATTAATCCAAATCCTTTTGGCTTGAATATTACAAGTACCCCAACGAGTTTTCATTCTTTTAACTCCCCAATCATTAGTTTTGACTCCAATAACTTTTTCCCATTTAGCAATTAAATCGGGGAGTTCGGCTTTTAATTGCTGGCGATACCAATCAATGAGAACTCGTTCTCTTTGTTCGACAATACTATTATGTCGGACGTATAAATCTAAATATTGATTATCTCTGACGCTCGCTTTTGATGGTGTTTTAGTTTCAATAACATTTAAAATTAGACGATCGCCTTGATAGTAATGTATTTCTCCCGTTTGATATTGGGGAATAATCAAAGTAAGTTGTTTTTTATATTTGTCTTGTTTCTTTTTAATCCAATGTTTCTTAGCAACGATAAACTCTCGAATAATAGCATCGTCTAATTTTTTAGGAGAAACAACTTTTATTTTGCCTTCAGGGGGTAACACTTTGAGATAAAGATGTTTGATATCTTTTCTCACTATATCGATCGATAAATCTTCAATTTTCACTACCTAATACCTATATCTCCCTAACCAGTGCCACTTTGCCATAACGGGCATCTATTTCCAAAGCTTGTATTTCTAAAATGCGATCGCTAAGATCGTAAGTCGTCGTTTCATTGGGCTGCAAAGACAAACATTTAGCGAAAACATCAGATCGATATTGCTGAGGAATAAACTTTTCTTCTCCTAATTGCAAAACAATCTGATTTAAAAAAGATAGTTCCCCAGTATTATTAATAATCCCTGCGGCTACGGGGAGACTATCACACCATTGGAGTGCTAAAAACCATTTTGCGTCTCCCAATCGATGGTAAATTTTGTCGGGTTTGGGATGGGGAAAAACCTTATATCCAGCTTCAACGGCTACAATCGTTCCACCTAGAAAACCACAAATCATGCTCATCTAGTTTTACTCCCAAAAAAAATCACGCTCTTCAAGTTTAAAGTTTTATCTCAATTATCTTTAATTTTCTTGGAAAGATCTCTAACACTCAAATAGCGATCGGTACGAATGGCTTGTAACACTATACCTACTTCAGTTTCATTTTCCCCTAGAGTACTTAGAATTTGTCTGCCCATTTCTAAAGCTGCTTCAAATTCAGGCTGTACTACTTCATTTGCTCCTATTTTAGTTAATAAATCGATTTCGCGATCGCTATGAGAACGAGCCACAATATCGATTTTAGGATTGACTTTCAAGGCTTGCAAGAGCAGCATACGAGTGCTGGCAGGATCGGGTAGGGCAATTGCTAAAGCTAGGGCGCGATCTAAATGGCACTTGTTTAAAACTAATTCTGAATCGGCATCGCCAAAGATATAGGGAATTTCTTCTTGACGCAAACGTCCAATAGCAGCTTCGCTATTTTCGATGACTAAAACAGGAAAACCACGATCGCGCAAAACCTTAACAATTACCCTGCCGACTCTACCATAACCAGCTACAACAATATGATTGCGGATAGTTTCGGGAATCGAGATGTGTTTGTTTTGCTGTTTGCTTTCTAGATAGCTGGCAACTGGGGGAAAATTGGCTAATTTGTGGGCGATGTCGGGAGCTAGTTTCATACTAATGGGAGTTATCACCAAAGTAATTGCTGTCGTGCCAATCAGAAGATTGTATTGTTCAGAAGTAATAAAACCCAGTCTTTCTCCTAACACAGCCAAGACAAAGGAAAATTCTCCAATTTGATTCAAGCCTAGACTACTAATTATTGCGGTTTTAAACGAGTAGCCAAATTTCCAAATAATCGGAAAAACGATACCAGCTTTACCAATAGTTATCAAAGCAACCAAACCAATAATGACTCCGAAATTTTCCCAGATGGTAACAGGATTGATTAACATCCCAATGGAGACAAAAAACAAGCAAGCAAAAGTGTCTCGCAAGGGAATCATTTTTGCCAAAGCGCGGTCAGCATAATCAATTTCGGAGATAGTCAACCCTGCCACAAATGCCCCCATTTCGATCGATAAGCCCAAGCTAGCAGTGATTAAAGCAATGCCCAAACATAAAGCAATCACCGTCAGCAAAAATAATTCGTTATTCTCGGTTTTACCTACGGTCATCATCATGCGGGGAATCAACCAATAGCCAGCCGCGAGCGCGCAAGCAAAAAAGATAACTACTTTGATAATTGCTGCTATTAGAGCAAATACCAAATTTTCAGGTTGATTGAGAGCGGGTAAGACTGCCAGCATCAATCCTAAAGCCAAATCTTGAGCGATCAAAATTGCTAGCATCACTTGACCGTGAATGGTGTTTATTTCCCCCCTTTCCGTGTGGGTTTTTAGCACTACCGCAGTGGAAGATAAAGATAAAATTGCCCCCATAAATATTCCTTTAACGGGAGTTTCTACCCAACCCAGCATCGTTGTCCATATTGCCACTAAAGTAATAGTTAGAGTAATTTGTAGCAAGCTACCTTTGATGGCAATATCTTTAACTCGTTTTAACTCAGCTAAAGAAAACTCAACTCCCAAGGCAAAGAGTAAAAAAGCAACGCCAATTTCTGCTAAAGATTTAATTTCTTCGATTTGACTAATTTGACCCAAACCAAAAGGACCAAGAATTAAGCCACAGACTAGATATCCCAGCAAAACGGGCTGACGCAAGTGATAAGCAATAAAGCCTCCCAATGCCGAAGATCCGAGGATTGTGGTAATGTCAACTACGAAAGTATGATTTACTCCTGCCATTAATCAATTTTGTTAGTTAATTTCCTAGATCTTAGTGACAAAATTGATTAATGAAATCAAGAACTAAAATTTATTACTTAAAAATGTATTTGGGCAAAAACCCAAATATAATAAGAAATTATGCAAAATTTCGATAATACACAAACTAAAGCTTTTGATTTCGCTCAAATGACGCGAGCTATTGATTCGGAACTAGTACGTCTTGGCTGGACAAAAAATATGGGAATAGAACATATTTTGCAAAAATACGGCACAAGATCTCGCTTGCAATTAACGAACGAACAATTAATTGAATTTTGGCAATATTTGAAAGGTTTACCGACACCATAAATTAGATTTCTAGCCGATCGCTAAATACTAAATATTGTACGGGCGATTCGCGAATCGCTCCTACCGACCGACAATATTAGAAATATTATGCTGAATTTCTGACCAATGACGGGGAAACTTATCTTTGGTATAGACTAACAAAGCTTTATTTAAAAATGCTAGTGCTTGACGCTTATTTTCTTCTTTTTCTCCTTTAATTCGATGGCGATATGCACCGCCAAGATTATTATTTAGCATCGCCCAGTTGTAGGGAAATTTTTCTAAAGTATGAATTGAGAGGGCATTTTGATAGTGGGAAATTGCTCGCTCGATGTTATTGCTTTTATCTCCTTGGATGCGAGTCTGAAAAGCATTACCTAAATTATTTTGCAACATCGCCCAACGGTGGGGATTATCGGAGAGAGTAAAGATTTCTAAAGCTAATTCTAGATGGTCGATCGCAACTTCGATGTTTTCTGCTTTATCTCCTTCAAGACGATTGGGATAGATATCGCCCAAATTATTATGACTTGCCGCCCAATCTTGGGGATATTTTTCTAGAGAATGGACGGATAAAGCGCGATTGTAACAAATAATTGCTTGTTCGACATTTTTAGAGCGATCGCCTTTGACCCTATAACAATAAGCCACTCCTAGATTGCGTTGTACGTTGCCCCACAAAAAAGGATATTTTTCTTGAGTTAATACTTCTAAAGCCAAATTATAGGTAGCAATAGCTTTTTCTAGATTATCTTGACGATTGCCTAAAATGCGATCGCGATAAGCATTACCTAGATTAGATTGAATCATCGCCCAATCTTTAGGAAAATTGATTGGCTTGTAGGGCTTTAAAGCTGCTTCGTAACAGACAATAGCAATCTCAATATTGTTAGACTTATCTCCTGCGGGATAACTACTCATTAAATTGCCAAAATTAACCAGATCGTTGGCGATCGCTCTTTGTTTCTGGCTATCGACGGACATGATGGTCTCGTTTGCCCAATATCTTAAAATTCTAGTAGTATTTTGGTCTAGTTTGCCTTGGTTTTGACGAATAAAACCATAAATCTGATTTACTTCGACTTTATTAGATATTTGTTGCAAAATACTCATCAAGAATTCAAAATACTCTTTACGTCGAATATTAGAAGTATTAGTTTTTTGTAATTGCAGTAAATTTCCCGCTAGATTGATTAAACGCTCTGCCCCTTCAATATTGCCCATTCTTCTCAAGTTTTCTCCCACAGACATTAAACAAGCAATAAACTTTTGATTAATCAATTCTTTGTTAGCGTTTAGAATATTAACTTCTTGCTCTCTAGGATTATTTAAAATATTATCGATTAATTGGAGATAGGAAGATTCTAATTGACTCATGAGGAGATGCTAAGGATTAGAGGAAAATAAGCTTTTGCCTATAAACGTATAATATATCGAACTCTTTTTCCAATATCTGTATAAAGTGACTGCGAATAAAAAAACATCTCCATCAATGGGTAGTATCGCCAAAATCGTCGCGATCGCAACCTTAGTCAGTAAGTTATTTGGTTTTGTCCGTGAATTGATAGTTTCCGCTGCTTTTGGGCTGGGATCGGTCAAAAATGCCTATGCCTATGCTTATACTATTCCAGGCTTTTTATTCGTACTAATCGGGGGGATTAATGGTCCTTTTCACAATGCTTTATTGAGCGTTTTAGCTAAAAAAGATCGGTCGGAAGCAGCACCTATTGTGGAGACAGTTTCTACCTTAGTTAGTATTATTTTGATTGCAGTTACATTAATTATTATTATCTTTGCAGGAGATTTAATTAATATTTTAGGTCCCGAATTATCTCCTCAAGTCAAAGAATTAGCTACCCTACAACTACGTATCATGTCGCCCATGGCATTGTTGGCAGGTTTAATTGGTATTGGTTTTGGCTCTCTCAATGCTGCGGATAGTTATCTATTACCCAGTATTAGTCCTCTTTTCTCTAGTGCTGCGATCGCTACAGGGGTAGGAGTCATCTTAATTCGTTATGGAGATCGCTTAAATACGCCTCAATACTTGCAAACAGGAGCGATCGTTTTAGCGGGTGCGACTCTAATAGGGGCGATGGTACAGTGGTTGGCGCAACTGATCGTCCAATGGCGGGCGGGCATGGGAACATTAAAACTGAGGTTTAAACTAACTCCTGAAGTTATTGATGTCTTTAAAATAATGATTCCCGCCACTCTCTCATCGGGAATGCTTTATGTAAACCTCAATGTCGATCAATTTTTTGTTTCGGGTATTGAAGGTGCAGCAGCGGGTTTGCAAAATGCCACCTTTATTTTTATTACTCCCTTGGGGATTATTTCCAACGCTATTTTAGTTCCTTTTTATCCCGTCTTTTCTAGGTTGGCAGCCCCCGAAAACTGGCAAGAATTGAAAACCAGAATTCGCCAAGGAGTATTTTTAGGCGCGTTGAGTATGTTGCCTTTTACTGCTATTTTTATGTCTTTGTCTGTGCCAATTATCCAGCTAGCCTTCCAACGGGGACAATTTAGTTCAGAAAACTCTCAATTCGTAGCTTCTTTATTAGTAGTTTATGGTTTTGGAATGTTTTTCTATGTCAGTCGAGATGTTTTAATTAGAGTATTTTACGCCCTGGGAGACGGTCAAACCCCCTTCAAAGTTAGTATCATTAATATTTTCATCAATGCCACTCTCGATTACTTTCTGGTCGATGCTTTTGGCGCGCCAGGCTTAATTATGGCAACTGTAGGAGTAAATATTATTTCCATGACAGTTTTTATCTGGATCTTACATCGCCGTTTGAATGGCTTACCTTTATTACAATGGACTAATGGTATTGCAGGATTGACTGTGGCAACAATTTTATCTGGGCTAGCTAGCTATGGAGTCAGCCAGGCTATAGAAAATACTCTTGGTAACCACAATATCTTCTTGCTACTAGTGCAATTAAGTATCTCTAGTGCGATCGCTTTAATCATCTTTGGCTTAATCACCGTACAACTAAAACTACCCGAATTAGAAATGCTGACAGGAAAAATTAGACAGAAATTTAGAAAATAAAATAATAGACTGCGATCGGGGAATACTAGCCAATAGACTCTTACAAAAGTAAATCAGGAATAAAAATTAATCCTCTTAACCATTCCCCTTTACTTAATGAAGATTTATCGGACTTCTGTAAAAAGTCTAATGTCTCTATTTCCCACAGCCATGACAACCAAAATTCATCGTTTGTACAGACTGACAATTATTACCTTAACCGCGATCGCTTTGGCACTCGCCCTATTTTTCTTCAACCAGTGGAGCGAAACTCGTTATGCCATAGCCAGCCTTAATTCTATTCGCCCAGGAGTTATGCTAGCGAGTAACAGCTATCAAACTACCCAAGTGTTTCAAGAATATAAACCCAAATACCTCTCTACGACGATCGATCCTAGCAACTATGGCGATCGCTATAGTACTGATGTGAATGGTAATGTTCTGACTAACGAACCATTGGTAGTATTGCACGAAACCGTAGGCTCGGCTACTAGTGCCATTAATACTTTTAAAACCCATCACCGTAACGACAACCAGCAAGCAAGCTACCATGCTTTAATCGCTTTAAATGGAACTATTATTTATCTCGTACCTTCCGATAAAAGAGCCTTTGGCGCGGGAAATTCGGCATTCAAAAGCGATCGCGGGATCGAAACAGTACAAACCAATCCCAGGTTACCTTCTTCTGTGAATAACTTCGCCTATCATATCTCTTTGGAAACTCCGACCGACGGACGTAATAAGTCTGGTAATAGCTATCACAGTGGTTACACCGAAAGTCAATATAAATCCTTGGCTTGGTTAATGGCTTTAAGTAATATTCCCGATCGTCGCATTACTACCCACAAAGATGTCGATCGCTCTGGCAATCGTTTCGATCCTAGAAGCTTTGACTTCGAGCATTTTTTTCATGTTTTACATACTTTTAGACAGCCAGCTATTAATTAACTCCTAGGAAATAAATTAGTCTGTTTCCCAGAAGTTAATTAATCTGTTAAATAAAATCTTCAACAGTTAAATCTACTGCATCGACTCCTCTGACAACAGCTAAGACATCTTTGCTATTGATGTCGCGAATTATTGCGGCGGAGTTACTGGCATTATTGCGGATTCTTAAACTACCAAAACTCAATCCTTCGCCGAGACTAAAGCGATCGCTTCCGTTGGTAAAATCAACAATAATATCTCTACCCGAATCAGAATATAAGAAGAAGATATCCTCTCCATCACCCCCAACTAAAGTATCTTTTCCCGATCCACCATCCAAAAAATCGTTGCCATTGCCCCCAACTAACCTATCTCGACCTTCATTTCCAGTCAGAACATCATTACCATTGCCGCCGATTAAAGTATCTCGATCTAAACCGCCAGAAATACTGTCGTTACCATCATTGCCTGACAAGAAATCATTGTCTTTATTACCATTAATTACGTCGTCGCCACTACCGCCCTTAATTGTGTCTTGACCTTGATTGCCAATTAAAGTATCTCGATCGATACCGCCAGAAATACTGTCATCTCCTTGGTTGCCGTTGATTCGATCTTCCCCAACACCACCAGCAATAGTATCGTTACCATCGCTACCGTTAATAGTATCGTCACCGCTGTTGCCAATTAAGAAGTCATTCCCAGCACCACCCGTAATGCGATCGCCTCCAGCACCACCCCGAATGATATCGTTACCTTCATCGCCGTTAAGGATATCAAAGCCATCTAAACCAAGTATTAGATCGTCTCCTTCTCTAGCAGAGATAACATTATCGACAGCACTGCCGATTAGAGTATCGTCTCCTGCGGTAGCTACAGGATCTTGAACTTCAAAAGCACCGATATCGCTAGCTGCACCTATGGGACGAATAAAATCCCCTCCTCGTTGATCGATACCACCACCAAAGTCTACTCCAGCATCGATCGCGGGACTTCCTTTCAATAAAGCTTGGGTGGGAGTTAGACCCCCATTATCCTGTAATTCTCCCAACAAAGGATCGATGGGATTCTCACTAGTCCCGACAAGGTCGTTATTTTCTCCATCGATAAAAGTATCTACATCACCGCGATCGCCAATTAAATTATTTCCCGCACTACTAAAAAATATACCCGATAGGTCGGAAGCATTATTATTAGCGGCAACAATAGTACTACCTAAGATCGTTTGGGCATAGTAGTTGATAATACCACTACCATAATTGGCAGAATTATTAGCAATGGTGCTGCTGAGAATAGTAGTTTGACCGTTAAAGTTACTAACTCCGCCACCACCAACAGCAGTGTTACCTGAAATAGTACTGTTGGTAATATTACTCGTACCAAAATAGTTACTAAAGCCACCGCCCTCAACATTTGCATTGTTAGTCGAGAGGGTACTAGCTGTAACGGTTACATTACCCTCATAGTTGCTCACTCCTCCACCAAAGTCAGCCGTATTTCCCGAAATAATGCTGCTAGTAATAACGGTGCTACTTTGAGCGTTTTGAGTGGCAATTCCCCCACCTAATTCACCTGCTACATTGTCTCGCACGTAACTGAGAGTGACACTGGCTTCACCTTCTTCGTTATATAAGCCACCGCCATTACTGCTGGCACTGTTACCAGAGATAACGCTGGTTACTACGGCAACGACACCGCTGTAGTTACTGATACCGCCTCCTGTTTGAGCGGTGTTATCTTCAATGCGACTGTATATAGTGGCAGATACCCCTGCATAGTTGTAAATGCCACCACCATTAACGGCAGTGTTACCCGAAATAGTACTGTTAGTCAGAGTGCTAGTACCAAAATAGTTACTCACTCCACCACCATATTCTGCGGAGTTATCGCTAATTAGGGTATTTTCGGCAATCATCGTACCGAATAAATTAAAGATACCGCCACCATCATTAGCCGAAGTGTTACCAGAAACCACACTATTGTTGATGGTTAAATTTCCTAAATTGCGAATACCGCCACCAGATTCGGCATTATTACCACCTGTGATAGTCACGCTATCGATGGTCACATTAAAAGTAGGGGCTGAATTTTCATCGCCGATGGTAATTACAGCAAAATCTTGGTTACCACCATCAATCGTCAAGGAATTTGCACCCAAACCATTAATTATTAATTGGTCGGTAATGGACAGAGTGCCTAAAGTCAGATCGATCTGATTAATACTACTATCAAAAATTATGGTATCTTCTCCCGCAGAATTATTAGCAGCAATAATTGCTTCCCTTAGAGATAGATCGTTTCCATCTGTATCTCCATCAGCTTCATCATCGGCGGTAGTTACCACAAATTGAGCTAATACTCCTTGATAAGCTTCTCTAACGGGGGCTGCGATCGCCAATTCAAGTTTCATCTTGGTAGTTGTAGTTTCTAGCTGCCAATTACCGCCTCGATTGGGATTGCCAGTTAAGGTTTGAGTTGCAGCAATTTCTGCTCCTGTAATTGCTTTTAGTTGTTCGATAAATTCTGCCCCAGCATCTCCCGCAGCAACATTACAACCGTAAATTAGAAGACGAGGAGACGAGGGAACTGGGAGATTGGCAGACGAAAGAAACCAATCATGTAAACAGGATTGATAATCTGGTAAATTATTTAAATTTAATTGACTATTGCCCAAATAAATACAGCCAGGAGAACCGTGAGCAATCAAATGAATTTCTTGATATTTTTTAGTTTTTAATTCTTGAGAAATCTGCTCGATACCATCAGTAATAGAATTTAAAATAATGACTTTATTATTGGAATTAACGCCTGCAATTAAATCCTTATAATTGTCTAATTGAGAGTCGATAAAAATAATACTATTAATTTTACTTGGTAGATTCATAGGAATAAAGTTATTACAATAAAATACTTTTAGTTTTACTTGAAAGTTTTATTTGAGATGAAAAAAATATTTCAATTTTAGTATCGATACTAGCTTAATAGACTAAGATTAAATAGCAAAGGCAAATCAAAGTTTATCAACTATATTAATCAATTCTTTATAATTACTATTTGACCAAAAAAGCATTATAATCCTTGCTCTCTATAGTTAAACTAGTAATATTTACAGGTTAAATTTATCAAGTTAAAGTAAAGAAGATTGTAGTTTAATTATTTTCAACTACTTCATAACTTTAGAAATAAATTAAAGTAATTATAAAGAGGAAAATATACAGTTGACTTCGATGCAACAATCTAATTACTTACTGCATTCGGTCGAGAGTACGGTATTGAATTGCTTCTGCCAAATGATGAGTTTGCAAATCGCGATCGCCTGCTAAATCGGCGATGGTGCGAGATACCTTTAACACCCGATCCATTGCCCTCGCAGAAAGACCCAACTTACGAATGGCAGCTTCTAATAAATTACGACTAGAATCGTCCAAAACACAATATTCTCTGAGATGTTGCGATCGCATTTGAGCATTGCAGCTAATTTTACTATCCGTTGCAAAACGTTTTTCGGCAATTTGACGCGCAATTGAAACCCGTTTTCGTACTGTTTCTGAATCTTCTCCTAAAGACTGACTAGTCATTTCCTCTGGTTTGAGGCGATTGACTGCTACTTGCAGATCTATTCGATCCATCAAAGGTCCCGAAAGTTTACCCCAGTAGGACTCTCGCTGTCTGGGAGAGCAGGTACAACTTTGGATGGGGTCGCCAAAATAGCCACAAGGACAAGGATTGGTACTAGCTACTAAGGTAAACTGAGCGGGAAATACTACCGATTGACGGGTACGAGAAATAGTCACCCAACCGTCTTCTAAGGGCTGGCGCAAATATTCCAAAACGTTGCGCTTAAATTCGGTCAGTTCGTCGAGAAATAAAATTCCATGATGGGCAAGAGATATTTCTCCAGGACGAGGATAACTGCCTCCACCGACTAAAGAAGGGCCAGAAGCGGAATGATGGGGGCTGCGGAAGGGTCTTGTTCTAATCAAACGACCCCGATCTTTGAGCAAACCCGCTACAGAATGAATTTGAGATACTTCTAAGGCTTCTGCAAAAGAAAGCTGGGGTAAGATCCCAGGAAGGCGTTGAGCTAACATAGTTTTTCCACTCCCTGGAGGCCCTACCAAAACAAGGTTATGACCTCCTGATGCAGCAATTTCTAAAGCCCTACGACCCTGCATTTGTCCTTTAACATCTTTTAAGTTGGAAAATTGAGTTAATTTTAAATTTTCTGGCTCTTCTTCTGGGATGACGGATTGATATTCATGGGGTCGATTGAGAAAGTCTGCGACTTGTTGTAAATTCTCGAAACCGTAGACGTTTAGATCTTTAACGACTGCTGCTTCCTGGGCGTTGTCTGCGGGCAAAATTAGACCTGCAATTCCCATATCTCTTGCCGTTGCTGCAATGGGCAAAACTCCAGACACCGACCTCAAAGTTCCGTCTAAAGAAACTTCCCCATAAAATAAATAATCTCCCAGCAATTGAGGATCTACTTGCTTCGATGCTGCTAAAATACCCACGCTAATTGGTAAATCGAAACAAGGACCTTCCTTACGGATATCGGCAGGGGTGAGATTGATCGTAATTTTACGGACGGGAAAAGTAAAGTCTGCATTTTTTAATGCAGCCCTAACTCTTTCTCGGGATTCTTGAACTGCGGTATCGGGCAAGCCGACAATGGTAATTTTGGGCAATCCTCCCGATACATCTACTTCTACTCCTACTTTAATTGCATTAATTCCTGCGATCGTCGCGCTCCAAACCCTGGCCAACATGGATTAAATTCTATTCATCAACCCTAGCCTATTACCCCTAATCGAGATCTTCTAACCGCAAATTTACTAATATTTGCGGATTGTTGATTCTTGGCTGATAATTTATAACAAATAATTTAGTTTTCCTTGATATTTTATTCTTTCTTTCGGGAACTATATGCTTAACTAATATGTTGATAATTTTTAAAATCTATAGCGATAGAAAATTGTAACTAATTTTTATGTAGTGCTTTTATTCTCAATTTTGCTTGCGAGTTTCCTTTAGAAGTCGTTTCAACTAGTACCCAGAACAAAATTAACGTAGAACATAATACAAATAACACAATGGATAGCCTAGATAAAATACATCACGTGTTAGTAATTGAAGATCCTTCGTTTCGTAGAGAAATTCACCTTGATGCTGCTACTTATTCCATTGGTCGTCATTCCAGTAACGATATTGTTCTTTCTTGTCAGAAAACTTCCCGAAACCATGCCACTCTTTTAAGAAGAACAGATGTTAAAACTAATAAATTTGCCTATTGGGTTTTAGATGGCGATCTTCAAGGCAATCGCAGTCGTAATGGAATTTATATTAATAACAAAAAAACTCTAGTTCACGAACTAAAAGATGGAGATACAATCCAATTTAGCGGCGATGCTCGGGCGATTTACAAAATTACTGATGATTTACCAGATCCCCAGATTCAGAAAATTCAATCAGATTCATCTCAACCATTCTTAGAGAAAAGTGCTTTAATCAATAAAGAAACGATTGTTAGTCCCGCTGCTAGTTCGACAACTATTAGTACTAATAAATCTTTACTATCAGATCCTAGCAGACAAATTTCTATAACCGAATTAAGTCCGCAGCCAATTATTGAAATTGACTTATATGGCAACATAACTTATATTAATTCAGCTGGTATTATTCATTTCAAAGATATACACCATCGTAAATTAAGCCATCCTTTACTCAATAATTTAATTTCTATCTACCATCAAGGGGAAGATAATATTATCAATCGAGAAATTACCATTGGAGATAAGACTTTTTGGCAAACCGCTCACTACTTACCCGACAATAAAGTAATTAGAAATTATATAGTTGATATCAGTCAACAAAAATCCCTCGAACGAGAACTAGAATATAAAAATAAACTATATCAAACTGTCGTTAAATATATCAAAGAAGCAATTATTATTGTCGAATCTGCTACCAAACAGATAGTAGAGGTAAATACTGCTGGTAGTGAATTACTCGGATATACTCAAGAGCAATTATTACAGATGAATATCTATGAAATTTGTCTTAATTCTGAAGGTTTTGCTGCTATTTTGCAAAGAATAATTGCTCAAAAAACTGACTTTAATGGAGAATGCCTATTACGCCATCAAAATGGTGAAATAGTTAAACCAAAAATTAGGATAAATCTAGTTGATGGGGGAGAGCAAGAAAAAATTTGCTTGACACTCGATAGTTCGACAGAAATAGTAGTTTCATCAGAGCGCCAACTAGAAATAGAATCTAACCATAGTCTGTCAGAACAAGAACTATTCAGAAAACAATTTTTGACAGCAATATCTAATGCAGCAAGGAGTGAAAATTTATTAGCCATAATATTCTGCAAACTCTATTTTCTTCCCGATATCAGAAGTAATTTAGGAGAGCAAAAAAGTAAGGAATTATTATCAACTTTGGGCAAAAGATTGAGTGCTTGCATTCGAGCAGGAGATTCTATTATTCATTGGCAAGACGATCGCTATGTTTTGTTAATGCCTCAAATTAATGGTATTGAAGAAGTAGCTAAAATTAATCAACGAATCAAAAAATCTGTAGAACAATCTTTTAAACTAGGGACTACTAATGTCACCTTGAATAGTTGTTTGGGAGTTGCTATTTATCCTCAAGATGGTTTGGAAATAGATATTTTATTAGCTAATGCTAATACAGCCCTACAAAGAGCTTATAACAACAAAGATAGTTATCAGTTTTATAATGAGTCGATGAATTCTCAAGCTCTAGTGGCATTAGAATTAGAAAATCTACTCAAACAAGCCTTAGAAAAGGAAGAATTTAGACTTTATTATCAACCACAAATTAATCTCAATACGGGAAAAACCGAAGCGGTAGAAGCCCTATTACGCTGGCAGCATCCAGAATTTGGTTTGGTTACTCCCAACAATTTTATCAAATCAGCCGAAACGACCAAATTGATTATACCCATTGGAGAATGGGCAATGGGTCAAGCTTGTAGGCAATATGTAAAGTGGCAGAAAGAAGGTTTACCCACCTCCAGAATTACGATTAGTTTATCTTCCGTTCAATTCAAACAAACAAACTTGGTTGCTAAAATTGCTGAAATATTAACAGAGACTAATTTAGCACCTGAATTATTAGAACTAGAAATTAATGCTGTTAGTTTGCTGGAAAATATCGAACACAGTAAAACAACTCTAGAAAAACTTAAAGAACTAGGAGTATATATAGCTATTGATAACTTTTCCGCTGGATTTTCCCTCCTGGAATATTTAAAGCATTTTCCTATAGATACTTTAAAGATAGACCGTTGTTTGGTACAACAACTAACGGAAAGTTCTCAAGATCTGGCGATCGCAACTGCTCTAATCGAATTAGGTCGAGGTTTCAATTTGCGAGTTGTAGCAGAAGGAGTAGAAACTCAAGAACAAATAGATTTATTGCGTCAAGTTAATTGCGAACAAATGCAGGGTTTTTGGTTTGGTCGCCCCCTCGAAGCATCAGAAGCTGGCAAACTATTTTCTCTAGATGATTCTAACTCGGAAGCTCAAACCATCGATTGAAAATTGCTAGCAATAATGCTGGCGACTTTTATTGGTCAAAAGCAACTGAAAACCCATTTTGGGGCGAAAATCTTGCCAGATGGACTCTTCTTTGGCTAATGCTAAATACTTTTGAGGATAAAGGTCGATCGCTTGCTCTAAATTCATAATTGCCAGATTGCGCTCCCTTAACTTAGCGTAACAACAGGCTTTTTGATAGTAAGCTAGATGGAATTTTGGAGCTATATCGAGGGCGCGATCGCAACTCAGGATGGCTGCATCCAATCGATCTAATTGTTCTAAAACAGTGGCGCGTCGATACCAAGCCCAATAATCATGGGGTTCGATTTTGAGGGCGCGATCGAAAGATTGTAAAGCTAAATTACCTTTGCCCCATTGCTGTTGCGCTTCGCCACAACGGTATAAAGACCAAAAATCTTGGGAACGTAATTCTAAAGCACGCTGATAGTATTGTATTGCCTGTGGGTATTCACCCAATCTGCGCCAAGCTTCGGCAATGCGATATACTGCCCAGTAGTCTTGGGGATGAGCTACTAAAGCTCGCTCGAAATAAGTAATTGCTTTTTCGTAGTTTTCCAGTTCGGTAAAATATATACAACCCAACTCGTACCATCCCCAATAGTTATCGGGTTGAATTTGATTGGCTTGAGTATAGCTATAAATTGCTGCTTCGTAGTCTCCCAATGCTTCTAGTACTGCTCCTTTACGATACCAAGACCAATAATCGCGGGGTTTATAATCAATAGCACGCTCGTAACTGACTAAAGC
>NZ_JBZNBU010000222.1:0-11594 GCF_058530065.1 Waterburya sp.
CAGCATTATGTATAAAGGTTAGGATGTTGATTTCTTTACTCACTACTCGTACGGACGTTCCATGGAACGTCTCTACACTACTCACTACCTGCTACCTACTTACCTAAATTCCTAGTCGTTGATATACCTCGTCGAGATTCTTCAAATGATGGTTAGGATCGAAACAAGCATCGATTTCTTCAGGAGATAAGGTTTTGGTCACCACTTCATCTTGAGAAATCAACCTGCGGAAGTCTCCATCGATCTTGTTCCACGCACTCATAGCGCATCCTTGAACTACGCGATAGGCTTCTTCGCGACTCATGCCTTTTTCTACTAGAGTTAATAGAACTCTCTGGCTAAAGATTACTCCACCATAGACATTCATGTTGCGTTTCATGTTTTCAGGATATACCAGCAAGTTTTTCACCAAGCCAGTGATTTCTTTCAACATAAAGTGAGTCAAAATACAGCTATCGGGCAAAATAATCCGTTCTACGGAACTATGAGATATATCTCGCTCGTGCCATAGAGCAACGTTTTCTAAGGCTGCTACGGCATTACCGCGAATGATTCTTGCCATTCCTGTCAATCTTTCCGAACGAATGGGATTGCGCTTGTGAGGCATTGCGGAAGAACCTTTCTGCTTTTTAGAGAAGAATTCTTCTACTTCCAAAACATCCGTACGTTGAAGATTGCGAATTTCTACTGCAAAACGTTCGATAGATGCTGTCAACAAAGCCAACTGCTGTACGTATTCTGCATGGCGATCGCGAGAAATTACTTGAGTCGAAGCACAGTCGGGTTCTAAACCGAGTTTCTGGCAGGATATCGCTTCTACTTTCGGATCGACATTAGCATAAGTACCCACTGCCCCAGATATCTTACCGACAGCGATTTCTTTACGGAGTCTAACCAAGCGATCGCGATTGCGCAATACTTCAGCCAACCAACCAGCTAGTTTAAAACCAAAGGTAATTGGTTCGGCATGAATGCCGTGAGATCTGCCTACCATAATGGTGTTGCGATGTTGTTGGGCTTGATAGCGAATTGCTTGAATTAATTCTTCTAGACGTTCCAGGATTAAATTAAGACTAGCAACCATTTGTAAGGCAATACCAGTATCCAAGACATCGGAACTAGTTAGCCCCAAATGAATGTATCTACCCGCATCCCCCACATATTCATTAACATTAGTCAAAAAAGCAATTACATCGTGACGAACTTCTGCTTCGATTTCTAAGACTCGTTGAGGATCGAAATTAGCTTTTGCTTTGATTTCATCCACAGCTTCTTGAGGAATATATCCCAATTCTGCTTGTGCTTCGCAGACTGCTATTTCTACTTGCAGCCAGGTTTTGAGTTTATAATTGTCAGTCCAAATTTCGCCCATTTCGGGCAGCGTATAACGTTCGATCGCCATCTGTGTCAAAGGATACAACCGTCAATTATACAATTACATCTTTCAATTCTTAACATTTATCTGTTGTTCTGAGACTTATCCTTTTTCCCCGGTTAAATGTTGCTTAATTTTGTCTTGAGGAATCAGCTTTAACTACTGAATGGATAGAATAGTAAAGTTTCTCTAAAAATCAATATAAATGAGTAAAAAACTATTTTCTTGGTTGAGTTTAGTCATATTTACAGTTTTATTATCATTTACGGTTCGGTTGCCAGCAATCGCCGATACTCCCAAACATTATACAGAGTTAGAATTTCCGCCTATTCCTGAAGTTCAGTTTCCCGAATACGATCGCTATGAATTAGACAATGGCATGGTGGTTTATTTACTAGAAGATCGAGACTTGCCTTTAATTGGCGGTACGGCTCTAATTAGGACTGGTTCGCGTTTTGAGCCGAGTAATAAAGTCGGTTTGGCACGACTAACGGGAAGTGTCATGCGTAGTGGGGGAACGGAAAATCATCCCGCAGCCGAATTAAATTCTATCCTCGAACAAAAAGCTGCCAGCGTCGAAACAAATATAGGTACTACTTCGGGAAGTGCCAGTTTTAATACCTTAACCGAAGATTTCGATACAGTATTTCCTCTCTTTACGGAAGTTCTGCGCCAGCCAGCTTTTGCTCCCGAAAAATTGGCGATCGCCAAAAGACAACAACAGGGTGCGATCGCCCGTCGGAATGATAATCCAGACGATATCGCCAGTCGAGAATTCGATAAAGTTATTTATGGCGAAACTAGTCCTTATGCCCGCACTATTGAATACGAAACTTTAGATAATATTTCCCGTGAAGATACGATCGACTTTTATCGTACTTACGTACGACCTGAAAACATAATTTTGGGTATTGTGGGAGATTTTAATGCCGATGAAATGATCCAACGAGTGCAAGATAGCCTGGGAGATTGGCAAGTAGATAGTCCAGCACCAGCATTAACAGCACCCGCTGCCAGTCAAAAAAACCTCCAAGGACTATTTGTCGTAGATCGCCCCCAACTCACCCAAAGCAGCATTCTTTTAGGTCATATTGGAGGACAGTTTGACAATCCCGACTATGCCACTATGAGCGTTTTAAATGGAGTTTTAAACGGTTTTGGCGGTAGGCTATTTAACGAAGTGCGATCGCGTCAAGGATTGGCTTATAGCGTCTATGGTGCTTGGAGTCCTAGTTTCGATTTTGACGGTTTATTTATTGCAGGAGGACAAACTCAGACTGATAATACTGTCCCCTTTATTCAATCGGTAATTTCAGAAATCAAAAAACTGCGTACCGAACCAGTTAGCGATCGAGAATTAGATAATGCCAAAGAATCTATTCTCAATTCTTTTGTGTTCAATTTTCAAAGTCCCAGTCAAAGCCTCTCTCGCTTGATGCGCTATGAATATTTTGATTATCCAGAAGATTTTATTTTTGAATATCAAAAGCAAGTTCAAAATACTACCCAGGAAGATCTGCTCGATGCTGCTCGTCAATACATTCAACCAGATAAATTAGTGACCTTAGTAGTGGGCAATAAAGAAGCGATGAATCCACCCCTAAGTAACCTGACCACAAATATTAGTTTACTGGATGTTTCTATTACCCAATTGGGAAAAAGTTGATTAAATAGTTACTTTGAGCCGATCTAGATCTATTGGAGATCTAGATCGGTTAAAATTCAAAATGAGTTAACTTACAGAAGATCGATTATCGATTCTCTTGATTAACCTTTAACTAAAATACTCAATACTACTTAATGATTTGGCCGTTTAACAAGAAAAAGAAACAAATTGCGCGAATTGAAATTACTGGTGCGATCGCTTCAGAAACTCGCAAGCAAGTCCTCAAAGCTTTTAAAACTATCGAAGACAAGAAATTCCCCGCTTTATTATTGCGGATCGATTCTCCTGGGGGAACAGTAGCCGATTCTCACGAGATATTTACCGCCCTTCAAAGGTTGCAGTCAGATAAAGATGTTAAGGTAGTCGCCAGTTTTGGTAATATATCCGCTTCGGGAGGAGTTTATATTGGTGTAGGAGCAAAACATATCGTATCCAACCCAGGGACGATTACAGGCAGTATTGGGGTGATTTTGCGGGGTAACAATCTAGAACGCTTGTTAGATAAAGTTGGGGTATCTTTTAAAGTAATTAAATCGGGCCCTTATAAAGATATTTTGGCATTTGATCGCGAGACGACTAAAGAAGAAGAAGATATCCTCCAACAGTTAATTGACGTGAGTTACAGCCAATTTGTAGCTACTGTCGCTCAGGGTAGAGGTTTAGAAGAAGATGCGGTTAGAACTTTCGCCGACGGTCGAGTATTTACGGGAGAACAAGCTCTAGAATTAGGTCTAGTAGACCGTTTGGGTACGGAAGAAGATGCTCGACGTTGGGCGGCAGAATTAGCAGGATTAGACCCCGACAAAACCGAATGTTTTAATATCGAAGAACCCAAACCATTTATCAATCGCTTAATTCCAGGTAGAAGCCAAACCAAAACTGGCATCGGTATGGCGATCGATTCTTTACAATTCGAGCTAGCAACCAATGGTCTACCTCTCTGGTTATATCGCCCCTAGACAGAGAGAACTGTCATCCATATCGTTGTTAATTGTTAATTGTTCGTTGATAATGATGTGGTGTTGAATATAATCAAAAATTCAAATTAGGGGAGCAGAAAATAGTGGAATGGAAAGTACGAGGCATTCGCGGAGCAACGACTGTGAAAGAAAATACAGCTTTGGCGATCGCAGATGCCGTAAACGAACTACTAACAGAAATTGAAACCTGCAATCAATTTCATCCCAGCGATATCGTTTGCGTCTTTTTTACCACTACTGCCGATCTCGATATGATGTTTCCAGCAGCAGCAGCACGTCAACGTCCTGGTTGGAATCACGTACCCCTAATCGATCTTCAACAAATGCAGGTTAGGGGCAGTTTAGAACGTTGTATTAGAGTTCTCATTCAAATTAATACTCAAACACCCCAATCTAAAATTACCCATCGTTATTTGCGCCAAGCACAAGCTTTACGACCAGATTTAGATGCGGTTAACAGTTAAATAATTAGTTTCATTCCCCAATCATGAGGATTGAAATCTGGATCGAAAGAAGTTTCAGAATCATAGGAAGCTCCCTGAAAATTTGCTCCCTGAACTTTAACTTGTTTGAGATTTGCACCTGAAAAACAAGCATTAACAAAATAACCATCTCGAAGATCGGCCGCGATGAGATTAGCCTGTTTGAAGTTAGAACCCTCTATATGAGCGTCAGTAAAATTTACCCCATTTAAACAAGCAGATTCAAAATCTACTTCTTTCAAAATAGCTTTTTCTAAGTTTGCTTGTCTTAAGTTTGCTTCTCTCAAAGAAGAATTGCTCAAATTAGCCTGTTTTAATTCTGCTTCAATTAAGATTGAGTTATTGAGATTAACTCCTTTAAGAGTTACATGGTTGAGCCTAATTTTTCTCAACTGCGATCGCTGAAAATCAGTTTCTCCTCGAATATAGTTTTTTAATAATTCATAGGGAGTGGTAAACAAGCCCGTATCTTCGACAATTTTTTTCCGATTAGTAGCTAATAGATTGATGACAAAAAAATCAACGGTTTCTTTTTTAATCAAACCTTTTTGAACTGCTAAGTGATGAAATCTAACTTTTTTATCGCTTTGGTTTCGTTCTTCCAAGATCTGATTAATTTGAGTTTCATCGAGTAGTGCTGCTTGCCGAAAATAATAAACTAAAGGCTTTTTCTGTTCTTGTTCTAGTAATTCATACCATTGTTCCACAAAAAAATCTGCGGTTTGCTGCTTGATCCAACCGTTGGCAGCAAAAATTTCACCAATTTTAGTCCCAGGGTTGTTGATTATTTGATCTCGCAAAGCAAGTTCAATTTGTTGGGCTGAAATTAAGCCAGCTTCGCTTAAAAGCTGTCCTAATGGCTTCTTTTCAGTAGGCGTTGAAGCTAAAGAATTATGAGATGGGGAATGGTTCATAATTTTTTATAAAATAGCCCAATTTAAGATCTATATCTGATGTAAATATCGATACAATAACTCCATCAATTCTAATCTTCATTAATTACAGCCAACAACAGTAGAAACACTTTAATTTGTCCGAACAATCAAGATTCGCTTGTAGACTCGATCGCTATATAGATAAACTGAAATACGAGCGTTTCATATATTTTTAAGGACGAATTAAACAAGGATGCAAACTTTAGCAACTACAACAGCGTTATTAGATTGGACTGGCGATCTGCTCGCCTTGGGTATCTTAGAAGGAGAAACCGAATTATCGGGAGATTTGGCTAAATTAGACGAGCAACTTTCAGGAACTATCTCTGACCTAATAGCAGAGGAAGAATTTGAAGGAAAATCTGGCAGTAGTGTTGTAAGCCGTGTTGGAGGGAAAAATCCTCTCCGCAAGATTGCTTTGGTTGGTTTGGGGAAAGCAGAAGATTTAAAATTGGATAGTTGGCGCAGTGCAGCAGCAGCGATCGCTCGCTTGGCAAGTAAAGAAAAAACTCTTGGGGTTAGTTTGCCCACAGGTTCGGAATCCCCTTCGGCGATCGCTCAAATTGTCACCGAAGCGATAATATTAGCTCTCCATCAAGATAATCGTTTTAAGTCCGAACCAGAAGAAAAAGAACCCAAACTAGAAACTATTGAATTAATTGGTTTAGCTGGAGAAGAAGCAGCTATTAACAAAGGAGAAATTGTCGCCAATGGAGTAATCCTAGCAAGAGAATTAGTCAACGCTCCAGCAAACGAAGTTACTCCCGTTACCATGGCAGAAACAGCCCAAAAATTGGCTGCCGACTATGGTTTAGAAATTAAAATTCTCGAACGAGAAGAATGCGAACAATTCGAGCAAGGCATGGGAGCATATTTAGGAGTGGGGCAAGCTTCCGATCTTCCTCCTAAGTTTATTCACCTTACCTACAAACCTCAAGGCTCTCCCAAACGTAAGGTGGCGATCGTTGGTAAAAGTTTGACCTTTGATTCTGGCGGATTGAATCTCAAGCCCAGCGGTAGCGGTATCGAAACCATGAAAATGGATATGGGAGGTGGTGCTGCCACTTTGGGCGCGGCACAAGCGATCGCTCAATTAAAACCCGATGTCGAAGTTCACTTTATCTGTGCTGCTACAGAAAATATGATTAGCGGTAAAGCCATGCACCCAGGAGACATTCTCAAAGCTGCTAACGGTAAAACTATTGAAGTCAATAATACCGATGCCGAAGGACGTTTAACTCTAGCCGATGCCTTGATTTATGCCGAAACTCTAGAAGTAGATGCGATCGTCGATTTGGCTACTTTAACTGGTGCTTGTATTGTGGCTCTAGGTAACGATATTGCAGGACTTTGGAGTACTGACGAAGATTTAGCCGCAGAAATGAAAACTGCCGCAGAAATGGCAGGGGAAAAATTCTGGCAGCTACCTATGGAAGATAAATATTTTGAAGGGTTAAAGTCACAGATTGCTGACATGAAAAATACTGGGCCTCGTGCTGGCGGTTCGATTACTGCTGCTCTATTTCTCAAGCAATTTATCAAAGATACTCCTTGGATGCACTTAGATGTTGCTGGTCCTGTTTGGGCAGATGCGCCTAGTGGAGTTAATAATAAAGGTGCAACTGGTTTCCCTGTCAGAACCCTAGTCAATTGGGTTTTTAGCTAGAGGGGAATAGGACAGCGATCGATGTTGTTAATAGTTCTTACTTAAGTATTGACAATCACATTTTATCTTGAGATGATAAGCAAACTGTATCGTAAAATACAATAAAAACAAGATATCGTTGTTAGATTCTGTATTGGCATAAAAAAACTGGGAACTATATTCTTAGTTTTGGATATGTTCAAAATTTTTAAGGTGTGAGGAAAATGTCAAAATTAATACGCAATCTACTGTTGGCTGCTCCAGCAGTAGCTGGTTTGGTAATTGGTTCTCAATTATCTGCTTCGGCTCAAGCAATTTCAGGTACGAGCGACAGTAGCGAACTGCTAAATCAAATTAACAATTACAGTCAAGAAGGTCTTGGCAAATCTCGCAATCAGGTAACCAACGTCAACCAATTGCGAGATGTATCTCCTACAGACTGGGCTTATGAAGCATTACGCTCTCTAGTAGATCGTTATGGTTGTATCTCTGGTTTTCCCAATCAAACTTATCGCGGTAACCAACCCCTTTCCCGTTATGAGTTTGCTGCTGGTTTGAACTCTTGTTTGAATCAAATCGAACGTTTAATTGCTTCTACAGCGAGTGACGTAGGAGCAGAAGATATTGAAACTTTAACCCGCTTGTCTCAAGAATTTGAAGCAGAGCTAAGTACTATTGGCGGTCGGGTAGACGAAATCGAAAGTCGCACTGCGGTTTTAGAAGACAGTCAATTTTCTACTACAACTAAACTGGAAGGGGAAGCTGTATTTGGTCTTAGTGGTGAATTTGGCAGTTCCGATTTCAATGAAATCGTCTTCCAAGATCGAGTACGTTTGGCTTTCGTCTCTAGCTTCTTTGGCGAAGATGCTTTGTACACTCGTCTTGATGCTGGAAATGCCACAGCAGGATTTCAGACTACTATAGAAGAGAATAATGCAGAAGTTGCAGTACCTTTAGAAACTGGTGCCTTAACTTATAACTTCGATAACGGTAATAACGTGGAAATTGGCTGGTTAGCTTATTATTTTCCAATTGGTGACAAAATCGACGTTTATTTACCCGCTGCGTTCCCTCTCTGGGTTGATTTCGCCCCTTCCCTAAGTCCCTATCTAGACTCTTTCACTGGTGCAACTGGTTCTCTTTCTAGCTTTGCTGAATCTAGTCCCATTTATAAAATTGGTCTAGGTGCTGGTGGTGGTGTAGGATTTAACTTCAATCCTACCGAGTCTATTACAGTCAGTGCTGGTTATTTCGGTGGAGATTCTTTTAATCCAGTTGGTGTCGAAGATGGTGGTTTATTTAATGAAGAATATTCGGCTTTAGGTCAAGTTGCTCTAAGTTTGTTAGATGATAAGCTTCAAGTAGCTGCTACATACGTTCACGGTAGTTTTGGTAATGTCCGCAATAGTGACGGAGATGCTACTAATGGTATCTTCGATTTAGGAGTAGGAACTGCTGATGCAACTGCTCCTTTTGGTGGTGATGCTCAATTAAGTACTAATTCTTATGGTGTTGAAGCTGCTTTACAATTAAACGATTTTGTTGCGTTCAACGCTTTTGGTATGTTCACTGATGCTATAACCAGAGATGGTAGTGATGATGCCGAAATTTGGTCTTATGGTGCTGGTTTATCTTTTCCTGACTTGGGTAAAGAAGGTAACTTAGGCGCACTCTTCGTTGGTGCAGAACCCTATTTGGCATCCAGATCTACTGATAATTTGAGTGAAGATATTCCCATTCACATTGAAGGATTATACAAATATCAGTTCAACGACAACATCTCCATCACTCCTGGTGTAATCTATATCATCAATCCCAATGGTGGAGAACAAGAAGAAGAAGATGCTATTGTAGGAGTTCTTAGAACTACTTTCAGTTTCTAAAAAGGAAACTCTAAAATTTAATCTAAATTACTATTCAACCGCAGTTATTTATATATTTATAACTGTGGTTCTTTTTATCTTTTTATTAGGTTAATTAGGTAAGCAAAATTAATTATCAAAAAAAATGCAACAAGCAACCCCAAGAGATAGATAACGATAGAGCCAGATTTTTCGCTCCAGCTTAACCGTAACCCAGCTTTTGGGGTTGTGCTTATGTATATAAATTTTAATTATTTGAACGGAATGGGTTGGAGAAAACTATTCCGCAGTAGCTAATTCTGTGCTACCACGAGTACGACGGCGAGTTAAAGTGTTAAATAGCATTACGCCAATCGCTTTAACTAAGTTACCTTCCAATTCTTGGAACAATTTCATGTTCATACCAAAAGCATCGTTTGCTTCTGCAACAATTCTTTCAGCAGTAGCTTGATCTACAGCCAAGTCGTTCATTGCTTGACGATACTTATCTTTAAAAACTTTTTCATCGGAGATATCTTCAAACTCGTAAAAAGCAGTACCTTCTCCATCGCTTAGATTCATTGCTCTTTGAGAAATTTTTTTGAGGATTTGTCCTCCAGATAAATCTCCTAAATAGCGAGTATAGCAGTGAGCTACTAATAATTCGGGGTTAGATTGGGCAATTTCGCGGATGCGAGCTACATAAGCTTTTCCTGCTTTGGTGTTTTGAGCTTCTTCGCGCCAGTTAGCACCATAGTAGAAGTATAAATCTTCTTCTAAGCTGTGTTTGCGGTTTAATTCGGGAAAATAGATGGGAGCAACTAGAGGATGATCTTTGAGTCGTTCCATTTCTTCTTCCATTGCGGAATAGACAAAGTAAAGACTGGTAACCAGTTTGCGATAGGATTTTTTTTCAACGACTCCTTTAAGAAAACATTTTACAAAACCAACATTTTCTGCCATTGTGTGAGACTTCTTAGTCCCTTCACGCAACATTGTGGCTAAATTAACGCTCATACTAAAATTTCCTGCTTTTTATGATTAACTTGTCGATCTACTATTTATGATTAAAGATCTAAAAATCTACCTAGTCTAATAACCTAAACTGAATTAATGAGAATTGTTATTAAGAATTCTTACATAATAAGATAGTCGGAAAATATGGCGATGTCATCCAGAAATAGCCCTACAAGTCAAGACAATTTTAATAAAGCTTGATAATATATTCGATTACTGCGTCCGAGGGGAAAATTAAGCTTAAAGCTAGTTAGGGAAATTAAATCTAAGCTTCTGATTTTCTAAATTTTAAGTCATTGGCTCGATTTAAGTTGGCTTTCATAACAAATTGTGATGAGGGAAAAAGAAAATAATTGTTACATTTGATTTGGGCTATCTTTAAAGATCTTAATAAAAAAATCTTTGCGATCGGTTCTCACAAATCCCTTGTCGAACTGACGTTATTAAATTGCTATGCTTAAGACTAAAAGTCATTAACAATTATAAGTCGTGCCAGTTTTTGATTCTAATCTCAATTATCCCCCCAGTCGTCAAGCAGAACAAACCGATAACTATCACGGAATAGTAGTAAAAGATCCCTATCGTTGGTTGGAAGATCCTAGTTCTACAGAAACTCAAAACTGGATTGCAGCCCAAAACAAAGTAACTCAAGGTTATTTGACAACTATTGAAGCCAGAGAAAAAATTAAGCAGCGTTTGACAAACCTTTGGGATTATGAAAAATATGGCAGTCCTTTCAAACGAGGAGATAAATATTTTTATTTTAAAAATGATGGCTTGCAGAATCAGAGTGTTTTGTATGTCCTCGATTCTTTAGATGGCGAAGCAAAAGTATTATTAGATCCTAATAGTCTTTCGGAAGACGGTACGGTAGCTTTATCTGGATTATCTATTAGCGATGATGGTAAATGGTTGGCTTATGGTTTGTCTGTTGCAGGTTCGGATTGGGTTGAATATAAAGTTAGAGATATTGAAACGGGAGAAGATCGAGCAGATTGCTTGAAGTGGGTTAAATTTTCTGGGGCAGCTTGGACAAAAGACAATCAGGGTTTTTTCTACAGTCGTTACGACGAACCCAACCAGGAGACTAAACTAGAAGACGTTAACTATTATCAAAAGCTTTACTATCACCGTCTGGGTACGACTCAAGCAGAAGATATTTTAATTTATCATCGTCCCGATCAAAAAGAATGGGGCTTTAATGGAGGAGTTACAGAAGATGGTAAGTATCTAATTATTAGCGTTTGGTTGGGTACGGATAGCAAGAACTTATTGTTTTATCAAAACCTAGAACAGCCCGATAGCGAGGTGATTGAATTAATCTCTGAGTTTGAAGCAAGTTATGGAGTTATCGATAATGATGGCGATACTCTTTGGGTACAAACGGATTTCGATGCGCCGAAAGGAAAAGTAATTGCGATTGACTTAAACAATCCAGTTCAAGAAAATTGGCGTGAAATAATTCCCGAAGCCACAGAAACTTTAGAAAGTGTCGGAATTTTAAACAATCAGTTTGTTGCTGACTACCTCAAAGACGCGCGATCGCAAGTTAAGATCTTTAATCTAGATGGTAGTTTCGCTCGGGAAGTAGAATTACCAGGAATTGGATCTGTAGGAGGTTTTGGGGGCAAAAGAGAAGATACTGAAACTTTC
>NZ_JBZNBU010000223.1:0-12316 GCF_058530065.1 Waterburya sp.
CTCACTACTCACTACTCACTACTCACTACTCACTACTCACTACTCACTACCTATCCTTCACTAGGAAATTAATTTTGCGAGACTACTTACTTACTCTATCCGTTAACCATTGACCACCTTCACAACTTTCTCAAATTACTAATCTACATATTAGATAGAGCAAGCAGGGAGAGAAAGAAGATGAAAGCAGCGGATATTATGACTACCAAAGTTTTTACGATCGATAGTCTGGCTACTGTAGCCAACGCAATTGCCCTGATGCAGAAGAAACGAGTACGTTCTCTCATTGTCGAACCAGGAGAAGATGGAGCTTATGGCATTGTTACCGAAACTGACATTATTTATAAAATAGCAGCCAAAGATGTCGATCCAGAAGACGTATTAGTCTATCAAATTATGACCAAACCCTGCATCGTAGTTAATCCCGATCTAGACTTGAAAAATGTCGCCAAATTATTTGCCGAAACGGGGATTGCTCGTGCGCCTGTAATTCAAAAACAGCTTTTAGGTATGATTTCCAGTACCGATTTAATTATGAAATCCAATGTAACTCAACCTGCTTCTGGCGATCGCTTTGCTGCCAAGGTATATGAAAACCTTTTACACAGTCAGGTAGCATTCGATCCTCAAGAACAGATAGAAAGGGAATGCGAAGCTGCTTGGGATGCGGTGGAAGATATGTAAGTTGTGTTAGTGGGTAGAGGCGTACCATGGTACGCTCGTACATTGGTTAGTCGTTAGTCGTTAATAATTGGTAGGTAATTACTTAATTACTAAATAAATAGCAAATGTTTAATGCTTAATGTTCAATGCTTAATACGGATGCACCCTTAATTTTACCCGTACGTAAGGCGTTTAAAGCTTCGTTGGCTTCTGTTAGGGGAAAAGCGGTAACTTCAGTTTGAATGGGAATTTTGGGAGCTAATGTCAAAAATTCTTCGCCATCTTGACGAGTCAGATTGGCAACCGAGCGCAATACTCTCTCCTCCCACAACACTCGATAGGGAAAGCTAGGAATATCGCTCATATGAATTCCCGCACAGATTACAATACCGCCTTTAGCAACTGCTTTTAGGGCTGCGGGAACTAGCTTACCTACGGGGGCAAAAATAATTGCTGCATCCAATTCTTCTGGTGGTAGTTCCTCCGAACTTCCCGCCCAAACCGCACCGAGATTGCGAGCAAACTGTTGTCCTGTGGTATCTCCCGAACGGGTAAAGGCATATACCTGTTTATTTTGATAATTTGCCACCTGAATTAAAATATGGGCTGCTGCCCCAAAGCCATAAAAACCAATGCGTTTGGCATCTTCGGTCATCCGATAGGAACGATAGCCAATCAATCCCGCACAAAGTAATGGTGCTGCCTGTAAGTCGGGAAACCCTTCAGGAATGGGAAAACAAAAGCTTTCATCAGCTACGGCATATTCAGCATAACCACCGTTAAGATCGTAGCCAGTAAACAGAGCGCGATCGCACAAGTTTTCTTTGCCTCCCAGACAATAGCTACATTCATTGCAGGTATGTCCTAGCCAGGGTACACCTACACGAGTACCAATGGGATATTTATCGGCTTTTGTTCCTACTTCAACTATCGTACCGACAATTTGATGACCTAGTATTAAGGGTAGCTTGGGTTTATCTAATTCCCCATCGACAACGTGCAGATCGGTGCGACACACACCGCAAACATTAACTTTGAGCAATACCTGTTCGGGTTGCGGTTGGGGAATCGGCAACTCTTGTAGTTGTAAAGGTTGACCTGCTCGTTCTAAAATCATAGCCCGCATAGCGATCGCCTCCCTAAATGCTTGATTGATTTTTAATTTAACAATAGCTAAATAATTAGCTAACTCAAAAACTTTCATTCAACTTATAAAGTTAAAGATTTTGGTGATGTTTTTGAAACTTTTATTAAGTAGTTGTGCAAAATTAATTGGATAGTTGAGATTGGGTTTAGGGGTTAGGGGTTAGGGGTTAGGAAAATATGGAATATACAAATAATTCTGCTTAGGTACTTAACTAAAAATTATCTCCTCAAACTAGTTTTTTGAGCTTGGGCATTAATTGAGCAAAGGCTATGCCACGATGGCTAATTTTTCCCTTGGCGATCGAAGACATTTCGGCAAAAGTTTGTTGTAGTGAAGGGACATAAAAAATCGGATCGTAACCAAAGCCTCCATCACCTTGAGGAGAAGTTAAAATTTCTCCTGGGCAAATTCCTTCGGTTTCCAAAGCGATCGCACCATCGGGGCTAGCGATCGCCACAGCACAGATAAATTGAGCTTTTCGGTTCTGATTATCTCCCAATTCCCTTAACAGGCGATCTATGCGATCGCCATCTGTCTTGCCATAACGAGCAGAATAGATTCCTGGCGCACCATTGAGAGCATCTACAGCCAACCCAGAATCATCAGCGATCGCCCATTCTCCTAATGCTTTAGCTACTTCTGAAGCTTTGAGACGAGCATTGGCAATAAAAGTAGTACCCGTTTCTTCAATATCCAAATCCGCAGGTTTCAAGACTAACTGCCAAGGAAAATCGGTTAGATATTCTTGCATCTCGGCTAATTTACCAGGATTGCCCGTTGCCACGACTAATTTCTTTATTTTTGAAAACATATTAACTATTTTTTGCATTGATACAGACATTAATCTGTAGCGTGGGCATTGCCCACACTACTATTTAGCAAGCAGTGATCGTGTTTTGTCCCAGATTGAAACGCAAACCGCTGTAAATTAATTTTGTACGACTACTTACCAAAACGATATCCTTTACCATATACAGTATGAATTAATTGGGTTTCCCCATTGATTTCAATTTTCCGTCGCAACAGACGCACCAAAGCAGCTAAGACATTACTACTCGGTTGTTCTTCTTTTTGCCAAAGGTAACTGTATATTTCGTCGCGAGTTAACAATCGATCGGGATGTTGCATAAAGTATGCGAGTAATTCGATTTCCTTTTCAGAAAGATCGATCGCTTTATTTTGACGGTATGCCAGGCGATTTTCTAGATCTAGTTCTAGATCTGCTACTTTCAAGCGATTTGTAGCTTTGGCAGCAAGATCTTCACCAGAATTATTTTCTAAACTAGAACGACGCAACAACGCTCTGACTCTAGCTAACAATTCCCGCAATTCAAAGGGCTTAACCAAATAGTCATCCGCCCCCGCATCCAAACCATCCACGCGATCGTCGATAGTATCTTTGGCAGTTAAAAATAATACGGGAGTAGTTAAAGATTGCGATCGCACTTGACGACAGATTTCGATTCCCGACTTGTGGGGCAACATCCAATCTAGAATTAGCAGATCGTAATTATTATTTAATGCTAATTCCATCCCTGCCGCACCATCATCGGCTACATCGACTTGATATCCTTCCTGTAGCAAGATCCGACTGAGAGGATCGCTTAATTCAGTTTCGTCATCGACTAAAAGAATTTTCATGAATGTGGAAAATTAACTATCTTAATTAGAAATAACCATAAAAAATAGATTTCCTAGTTTGATTATGCAATATCGGCGATTCGGTCGTACAGAATTACAAATGCCTGTTTTCTCCTGCGGGGGAATGAGATATCAATATAAATGGCAAGATTTACCCCAGTCGGAAATACCCGAAGCTAATCAACGCAATTTAGAAGCCACGATTCGTCGCGCTTTCGATGTGGGTATCAATCATATTGAGACTGCCAGGGGTTATGGTAGTTCGGAAATGCAGTTGGGAGAGATCTTACCCCAGCTACCGAGAGAAAAACTCATTTTTCAAACCAAAGTATCTCCCAAACCCGATGCTTTAGAGTTTCGCCGTCAATTCAATCAATCTCTCAGTTTCTGCCAGCTAGAATATGTAGACTTGTTAGGACTTCATGGGATTAACAACGAAGAAACACTTTATAATAGCGTGCGTCTGGGGGGCTGTTTGGACGAAGCCAAAAAGCTCAAAGCCGAAGGCAAAGTCAGACATATTGGCTTTTCTACTCACGGCTCGACCGAAATCATTACCAAAGCGATCGAGACGGGGGAATTTGACTATGTAAATCTCCACTGGTATTACATCAATCAATGGAATTGGTCGGCGATCGAAGCAGCTAAAAAACAAGACATGGGAGTGTTTATTATTTCTCCTTCCGATAAAGGAGGTCATCTTTATAACCCACCGCCAAAGCTAGTAGAGTTATGCCAACCCCTCAGTCCAATGGTATTTAACGACTTGTTTTGTCTTTCCCATCCAGAAGTACATACTCTCAGTTTAGGGGCAGCTAAACCCTCAGATTTCGACGAACATTTAAAAGTATTATCTTTATTAGATAAAGCCGATGAGATCTTACCCCCTATCTTAGAACGTTTGGAACGAGAAGCCGTCAATATTCTCGGTCGAGATTGGTATAAAAACTGGCGAGTTGGTTTACCCAGTTACACAGAAACTCCCAATAACGTCAATATTGAAGTTATTTTGTGGTTGCGTAATTTAGCTCTGGCTTACGACATGGTTGAATATGGTCAAGCTAGGTATAATTTGCTCACTAATGGGGGTCATTGGTTTCCTGGGGAGAAAGCTAACAATATAGAGGGATTGAATTTTGCTCCTTGCCTTGCCGCAAGTCCTTATCAAGAGAAAATTCCCCAGTTATTAGCCGAAACCGATAAAATTTTGGGCGGTGCGCCCGTCAAGCGTCTTTCTCAAAGTTAGTTTAATTTTGTGAGTCAAGCCCTTTTTTTCAGAGGGCTAAAAAACAATTAAAATTGTTGATTTTAATTATTTAAAATTTAACCAACAAACATAAAGCACTAATATGTGAAATTATAGATAATCTGGGCTACCCTAGTAAGGTTTATTCCTTGCTTCGTGCAAGTCTATTATTTTATTTTTGTTTTTCAGAGTTAATTTGTAATTTTAAATGGGGGCTGTTCCCTTTTACGTCCATGAGAAGAGGCGAATCCTCAATCAAAACGATTTATTCCTATCTTGTGCAAGGAAAATCGGAGCGAGTTATCCAATTATGTCAGCAAGAAATTGCCTTAAATCCTAATGCGGTCGATCTTTATTTATATTTAGCTAAAGCTTACGTTCAACAAGGAAATATAGCTGCGGCGATCGAGACTTATCAAAAAACGTTAGGAACAACCGTCAATCAAGCCGAAGTTTATGCAGAATTGGGTTTGCTACACAGCAGACAAAAAAATCTCGAACAAGCTGTTTGGCACTACCAACAGGCTTTAGCTTTAAGACCCAATTGGGCTGAGTTGCAGTATAACCTAGCGGTAGTTTTCCACCAACTAAATAATTGGAATGCGTCAATTATTGCCTACAATCAGGCAATCGAACTCAAACCAAACTATGGGGCAGCATATTTTAATCTGGGAGTATTGTACGATCGCAAGGGGGAGTGGGAAATTGCGATCGCCAGCTACGAACAGACCATCGCCGTTCAGCCCAATTTTGTTCGGGCATATAGTAACTTGGGTAGTACCTATGCCAAGCAAAAAGAATACGACCGCGCTATTGAAATCTTCAAGCAAGGTATTAAGCTCGATCCCACTTGGGCGACTCTACACAACAATTTAGGTCAAGTTTATTTACTCAACGATCTTCCTGGTTTGGCAATTACCAGTTTTGAAACTGCCATCACTTTAGACCCTAAAATGGCTTTAGCCCATCACAATCTAGGGAAATTATGGCAACAACAGGGTAATTATCCCCAAGCGATCGCCTGTTATCGTCGAGTTATCGAACTAGAGCCAAATAATGTTTTAGCCTACAGTCATTGTGCCGATGCGGAGCAAAAATTAGGCAATCTGCCTGCTGTTTTGGATTTGTGGCGCAAAATTATCGAGCTGCAACCCGATTTGGTAACGGCATACTGTCAAAGAGTATTAGCAGTCGAGCCAGAAGATTTATTAGAGGTGGCTAAAAGATCTTGCGCTCGTTTTCTGCAAGCCTTACAAGCAGGAAAAGATGAAGTTGCCTGTCACTATTTAGGTCAAAATTATCATCAGATGGGAGACGTACTCTTTGAGTTTCGAGGAGTAAATCAAGCGGAAACTTACTATCAAAAAGCCCTACAACTGCAACCCCAAAAAGCCGAACTATATCTCAAACTGGGTAATTGTTTGGTCAAACAACATCGCTTGGACGCAGCGATCGCCATCTATCAAACTGGTTTGAGTATCGAACCAGAACATCCACAAATCTGTTTTCAATTGGGTAAGGTGTTAGAACGAGTCCGAGAAACAGAAGAGGCGATCGATTATTACGAAACCGTTTTAGATCGAGATCTTCAAGATGGGGGTGAATGGAAAAATTTGCCTCGCTTATTTGCCAATGAAGACAATCTAGCATTTTTGCCCCAGCGAGTTTACCACTATACTCAAGATTGGGCGAGAGATTGTCAGTTAGATGATTTTGCCTACGTGCAAATTGCTTGGTCGGATCTCCCTATTGGGGGCAACAATATTACTGGCATCCGAGAACCAGAAACCATTCAAATTCGACCCCTCGGACAAACAGCCTATCAAGATTGTGGCGGGGTTAATTGCAATAGCTGCATGACTAAGCTCAAACAATATTTTCACCCTCTACAAATTGGCGAGAATGCTTATCAGTGTTCTCTAGATCGACCCATCCCCATTCAAACGAGATTGCCCTTTGTCGTCTCCATTCCCCAAGGAATTAGTTGGATTGCCCCTTACAAGAATTCATGGACGATTTGCGATGCGATCGCCATTATGACCCCCGATCACTTTTTGTTGGGAGATTTATCTCGCTACTATCCTTGGATGTTACCCGAATGTCCCTATCAAGAACGGAACGAACATAGTATTTTTGAACGAGAAAGTTTGTCTCCCATAGAAAAAATCGAGGGTAGGGTAGCCATATTATCTGGTTTGGCAGGTCATGTTTACTATCATTGGATGTTTGATGTTTTGCCTCGCATTGAATTGATTAAGCGCAGTCAGATAGATTTAGGCGATATAGATTGTTTTGTGGTCAACAGCAGAAGCAAAGCCTTTCAACAAGAAACTCTAGAACTTTTGGGCATTCCCAGTCATAAAATCTTAGAAAGCGATCTCCACAGTCACATTCAAGCCGATGAGGCGATCGTACCTTCTTTTCCTGGTTATATGGATTGGATTCCACCTGGTACGATTGAATTTTTACGCCAGACATTTTTACCCGAAGCGCAATTTTTTGCGGGTCAACCTAGTAAAAAACTATATATCAGTCGAGCTAAGGCAAAAAACCGCCAGATTATTAACGAATCAGCAGTAAATGAATTATTAACCCAACGCGGATTTAAGACGGTTTTTCTCGAAGAAATGTCAGTCTTGGAACAGGTGGCATTGTTTAACCGTGCCGAGATTGTTGTCGCTCCCCATGGTTCGGGATTAACTAATATAGTTTTTTGTTCTCCCGATACTAAAATAGTGGAAATATTTTCTCCCAATTATCAAAGAACTGACTATTGGACGATTAGCCAGCACCTACGATTGCAGCACTACTATCTTCTCGGCAAGAATTTTGAATGTTCCCCTTTACGCAACTTAATGTATCAAAATTCCTTAACAGAAGATATCTTAGTCGATATCACTTCTCTCGAACTGATCTTAAATCATATCGATCGAATCGCTACTCCCACAAAGAGTGGCAATAAACTAACGAACGAGTAACAATAAATAACAATCAACCTTAAAAACTACTTTATATAATCTAATCTCTGTGGATTCTAGCTATTTAGTACAAGCGATCGCTCATTGTCAAGCAGCAGTAGAGCATAAAAATCTAGAAGAATGGCAAGAGGCGTTTACCGAATTGGGTAATTTACTTCAAGGAATGGGACGTTTCGATCGCGCCATTATTTGGCACTCTCTGGCTTTGGATAGTGATGCCAATTTAGGGGAGGTTTACTGTCAATTAGGAGAGCTTCACATCCTAGAACAAAACTGGACGGAAGCCCTAGCTTGTTTTGAAAATGCTTTAGAATATTTACCCAATTCGGCAAAAATATACTCTTCTTTAGCGCAAATTAACGGTCAACTGCAACGCAAAGAAGCGGAAATGAATGCCTGGTATCGGGCTACAGAAATTAATCCCAATTTAGTCAATCGTCAGGGATATTATAAACTAGGCAAGGCGTTAGCAGAGAAAGGCGAGCTAGAACGGGCGATGGTTTGCTATCAACGAGCAACCCAAGGAGAAGGAGGACTGACAATAGCTTTTTACGATCTGGGAGATATTTATCAACGCCAAGGCAAATTAGATGAAGCTCTCGCTACATTTAGTAAAATTCTGACCATCGATCCCACAGAAGCCAGGGCGCAATATAAACTTGGCAGTCTTTATCTCCAAAAGCGCGATTTTGAACGAGCAATTGCTTATTTTCGTCAAACTATTAAAAATGCTCCCGATTTTCCCTGGGCTTATCGCGATTTGGTGAAAACATTTTTGATTTTGGGTAAGTGGGATGAAGCGATTTCGACTTGCTATGCAATTTTAAATTTGGTCGGCGAATATCCTTGGGTATACAGTCACTTGGGTAATGCTTTGCGGGAAAAAGGCAAGCTATTAGAAGCCGCCGAAAGTTTTCAAAAAACCTGTGCCTATCGGGGTTGGCAGCAGTGCGTTGACAATCAATATTTTTTTACGGTTGATATTTTTAGCCATCGCATAGATATTTGGGCGCAACATCTTCAAGCTTTAGTGGATAAAGAAGGAGTTAATGCTCTAGAAGTAGGATGCTATCAGGGAATGTCTTGTTGTTGGCTGTTGGATAATGTGCTGACTGGTTCGACTGCCAAGCTAACTTGTGCCGATATCAACCACGCTCCCAAATTTAAGGAAAATATTACTAAAACTGGCTCGTCAGCAAAAGTAAGTTTTCTCGAAGGCAATCCTCCCGAACTTTTGGCTAATTGTACTCCTAATAGTTTTGACTTGATTAACTTACAAGACCGTTGTAAATTAAGCGATCGCGCTGAAAAAAATACCCAACTGGCTTGGAAGTTATTAAAATCGGGGGGCATCATTATTTTTAATTATTATGGTTGGAGGCATCCCCAAAAACCCGAACAGAATCCTCAAATTGGGATCGATCGCTATTTAAAATCCATTAAGGGTCAATGGCAATTGGTAGATCGCTCTCCTCAAGCACTACAATTGATTGTCCGCAAATTATAATCTTGATAATCTTGGTGCGTGCTGTTGAGAAAATATGAAACAAAATTCTGTGTCCGAATTAAATACTCAAGAAATCCAAGCCGCTATCTCTCAGTGTCAACAAAATATAGCCGAACATTCTCCGACTGCAGAAATGCAGGTTAATTTAGGTCTTCTGTACGTTCGACAGCAAAAGTGGCACAAAGCTAAACAGTGTTACTTGCAAGCGATCGCCATCGATGAAGAATGTGTTGCAGCCCATCTTCATTTAGCAGAGGTTTGGACTCATTTAAAACGACCCAATAAAGCTGCCAATAGTCTATATTTAGCTTATCAATTAAACCCCGATTTAGCTACTTCCCAAGAACACCACAAGTTGGGCAAAACTCTGCTCAAACAAAATAAACCAAGTAAAGCTATTGCTGCTTTTCGTCGAGCAATTAAAATTAAACCCAATTTCTGGGCAGCTTATCGCAGTTTAGGAGATTGTTTAATCGAACGAAACGATATAGAACAGGCTCTGGAATTGTATCGTCAAGGAATTGTCAATAACCCCAAAAACCATCAGTTTTATTTACTTTTGGGAAGAACATTTTTTAAACTAGAACAGTGGACTAAAGCCCTAGAGACTTACAAAAGGGCTGTCGGGCTAGAACCAAATTTACCCGAACCCTACTATCTTTTGGGTCAAGCTTTAGTTAAAACCGATCGCTTGGATTTAGCCGAAGTATTTTATAAAAAAGCTATTTCCCTCGATGGAGATTATTGTCAAGCTTATACTCAGTTAGGCATCTTGTGGCAAAAACAAGAAAAATGGGACTTCGCCCTGGCTGCCTATCGAAAAGTCCGCGAGTTAAAACCAGAAGCTTGCCATATTCTCAATAGAATGGCTGGGGTTTATCGCCAACTCCAAAAATACGATTTGGCGATCGCCTGTCATCGAGAAGTAATTAAACACAGCCCCGAAAATTCTGCCGTAGAAGCTAAAGCGATCGCCGAATATGGCAAAACCCTCAAAAAATTTCCCGAGGTCACGATCCAGCATTATTATCAACGAGCCAAATTATTAAGAGCGAAAGGTTGTTTTGATGATGCTATTGCTGCTTATCAAACAACTATCGAATTAGATCCTCAATTCAAATTCCCTTATATCGACCTGCAATATACTCGAATCGGGAAAGAGAAACGAACAGAATTAATTGATTTTTATCGTCGTATCTTAGCCAAAAATCCCGAAATTACTATTGCTTGGGGCAATTTGGGAGATGCTTTAAGCACTCAAAACCGAATCTCAGAAGCTATAGAATGCTATCGAAAAGGAAGTTATCAGGGAGCAATTCAAAATAATCCTGACTTAGCTCGATTAGATTGGCAAGAAATCAAGGAATCTGGCCCCGATTTTCTTATTGCAGGAGCGTCGAAAAGCGGTACATCTTCGATGTATAGCTATTTGGGCTTTCATCCGCAAATTTTACTGCCCCATAAAAAAAAAATTGATTTTTATGGGAAACATTATAAACATGGACTCGATTGGTATTTAGCTCACTTTCCGACAATTAGCGATCGCCCTGACTTTTTGACAGGAGAAGCTACCCCCAATTATCTACGTTTTCCTGAAGTTGCCAACAGAATCAAGCAGACTTTTCCCCAAACTAAGATTATTATTTTATTACGCAATCCTGCCGATCGCGCTATTTCTTGGCATTACCATAAATTTAATACGGGTTTAACTAACAAGGATTTGGCTACAGAAATCGCTAAGGAAATGAAGCAATTAAAAGATATTACCGAAGAGAAAATTACCAACACTCATTTCGGTAATCCCGATAATATTATGAGCGGTCTGTACTACTATAAACTCAAACCCTGGATCGAAACTTTAGGACGAGAACAACTGTTAATCCTCAAAAGTGAAGAGTTTTATCAGAATACCGCCCAAGAAATGGCAAAGGTTTATGATTTCTTAGGTTTGCCCAATCATAGTCTTGATAACTATCCTAAAGTTAATGGAGGCTCGTACAATGAAGTAGATTCTTCCCTCAGAGCAACTTTGGTGGAATATTTTGCTCCTTACAATCAAAAATTGGAAGAATATTTAGGAGTGAAGTTTAATTGGCAGTAGTTAGTTGTTTATGATAAATGCTCAATGTAAAGACTGTAGCTGAAGCAAAACAAATTCAAGAACAATTAAGAGATAATGTAATTACTGCCGACTGCTTGGGAGAAGTTAAATATGTAGCGGGAGTAGATATTGGCTTTCAGGATAACTATAAAATTTCTCAAGCTGCGATCGCCGTATTAAGCTATCCAGAATTAGAATTAGTCGAACGAGCGATCGCCCGCATTCCCACTACTTTTCCCTACGTACCAGGATATCTTTCTTTTCGGGAGATTCCTGCAATCTTAGCCGCATTTCCCCAATTGAAACAAACCCCCGACCTAATTTTATGCGACGGACAAGGTTTGGCACATCCCCGCCGTTTTGGTTTGGCTTGCCACTTGGGAGTTTTGCTAGATATACCCACCATTGGCGTGGCAAAATCTCGCTTTATTGGGGAACATGAAGAAATTCCCCCAGAAAAAGGCAGTTGGCAACCATTAATTGATAATAATGAAACTATTGGTGTGGTTTTACGATCGCGCCACAAAGTTAAGCCAATTTATATATCCATCGGACATAAAATTAGTTTGCCTACTGCGATCGACTACGTAATGGGCTGTTTGACCAAATATCGTTTGCCCGAAACTACTCGCTGGGCAGATAAATTAGCTAGTGATAAATAATCATTATGGTTAGGTTACCCCAGGAATTAGTTAACGGCATAGCGAAACTTTTTCCTGACGCTATTTTTTATCAACAGACTACGGAAAAAATAGTAGCATTGACTATTGATGATGCCCCTTGTCTGGGCGATCCTGGCGATCGTGGGACTCATCTGATTTTAGAGGCGATCGCCGAAAGAAATGCTAAATACAGCGATTTAGAGCCAGCTAGGGCTACTTTTTTTATTATTAGCAGTCATCTTTGTTCTGGTTCTGCAATTATTGCCGAAATTATGGCTCAAGGGCATGAAGTTGCCAATCATGGTGTCATTGATGAAACCCATGCTTTATTAACTCCCCAACAATTTGAAAGACAATTACAAGAAGCTCAC
>NZ_JBZNBU010000224.1:0-4027 GCF_058530065.1 Waterburya sp.
ATAGTCTAATTGCTGCTGTTTATCCCGACATTCTCTACCGCGAATATCTGCTAATTCCAGCCAATAAAGTAATTCTGGATCGGCTAATCGAGCGATTCTTTTATATTTTCCCGCTGCTTTATCTTGAGTCACCAACTGTTTAGGATCGTGATGGTAACCCACCAAACCCAAAGTAGTTTCTACCACCTCATAAGGCAAACCCAAGCCCATTAACTTGGGTGCGAGATAAGATCTACCTTTACTGGCGTGTCGGGGGGCAACAGTGCGAATAATACCTTGGATCTCTTGCTCTTTGGTAGTTAAAGGTTTGGCTATATCGTGCAGCAATGCCCCTAAAATTAAACTCAGACGACGCTTTGAGTCTAAATGACGGGCTTCTTGATTTAAGATTTTATAAGTCTCATTCAATACCATACCAACATGAATATGGACATCTCCTTCAGCGTGCCATTCTGGATCTTGAGGAGTAGATTTATATTCTTTCAATAGGGGAATGCGATCGCCCAAATGCTCGACAAATTCGTCAATATTCGGCGTTGCACCTTCTAAAATCTGTTGTAAAAATTTCATCTTATACTTACTACTTACTACTTATTACTCATTAACTGATTGGGAATCACCTCCTTATACATCCAATGTTCGTTAGTTTGGACGTGGTGGGGGCGCACCCATTTGGCTATATTTTGGGCAAAATCATTGTAATGAAATTGCTCTGTATTTCTAACCACAAAACCTTCACAAGTATCAAGATCTAAATTAGCGGCGATCGCTCTAATTTTGGCTTCATCCCAAATACCTTCATAAATAACTTTTGGTACTTCTAAACTCAAGATTTCTGCCCACTCTTGAGTATCCGCCCAACTCAAACAATTGTTATCTCGATCCCAAATAGCAAATACATAAAAATAGCTGCTTAAATTGTCATAAGCAATGGAATGTCGGGCATAAAGATTTTCACCACAGATGCGCCAGCCTTGGGGAATATCATTACTAAGAGAAGCTTGTAAGGCTTTTACCCAAGCCCTCGATGGATGGTGGCGACTGTCGATCGATCGCGCGTGAATGTAGTCGGCATAAATAGAAGTATTTTCTCCGTCTAATTTTTCGGTAACTACTACTTGTTGGTGATTAAATAATTTGTCCCGATCTAGTTTTAAATCGTCGCTACTCACCCCAGGAGAAAAGCTTAAGTGGGGGGTGCGAGGATATTTATAGCGTTGAGAATACATATAATTAAATTTAGTAATTGAGGAAAAAATGAGGTTTTCGTCGTTGATTGTTTATTCAAGCTAAACTATGATGTAAGTAAACAATTAGTTAACTAGGAATTTGGAAAAGTGGATAATGGTTTTGGTACATTAATTCGTCAAGCTAGAAAAGAACGTAAGTTTTCTCAAAGAGAATTGGCAAAATTATTAAAAATCGATTTTACTTATTTATCTAAATTAGAAAATAATCGCGCCGATTATGCACCGAAAGAAGATGTAATTCGCGGTTTGGCAAAGCATTTAGAATTGAACGAAGAAGAATTGATTTTCTTGGCAGGAAGAATTCCCCACCAGGAAGAAGATTTGCTCAAGCAGCATTACAAAGAAATGCCCGCTTTGTTTCGTCGCATGAGAGAAAACCCCGAATTCGCTCAAAGAGTATTCCGCGAAGCTTCCAATCAAGAAAGTTAATTAGTTAATTAATAGTGCAGGAGAAAGATAAGGCGTGAGCGTTTTTCGTCCTTTTCAATTTATCTCCAAACTCGATATAGAAGCTCGTGCTTTGGATATTTGGCTTAAAATGGCAGAATCGGGCGACGAACCCGAATTACCAGTAGATGCTAGCGTAATTGCAGAATTCCTCGATTTAGATATTGTTTGGGACACCATTCCCGAAGATGAAGAAGGTGCGATCGCCGCTAGAATTTTACCCCTAGAAAAATTAATTGAGATAAACGAAAATATCCCTCAACTGAGAGGGGGATTTGGCGAGTCAACCATCGCCCATGAAATTGGTCATTGGGTATTACATATCGATACTGAAAAAGTGGAGAGTTACATCAGACTCAATCAAAAAGGTGTGGGTGTAAGAGTGCAGCCTTTCCTTTGTCGTAGCAGTAATTTGGCTAGGATTGAGTGGCAGGCACAATACTTTGCAGGATGCTTGTTAATGCCTCAGCATATTTTAACAGAATTAACTCAAGACAAGGATCTAACGAGATGGCGTAATTTGTATCAAATTGCCGAGGATTTGGGAGTAACTATTTCTAACCTAACCACTCGTCTACAGGATTTGGGCTGGATTTATCTCGACAGCGATACTCGCAAAATTTATTTGAAAAAATAGTAATTAACTGATGTTACGCACTTGTTGATTTATGATTGGCAGGTAGTAGGTAGTGGGTAGTGGGTAGTGGGTAGTAGATAGCAGGTAGTAGATAGCAGGTAGTAGATAGTAGATAGCAGGTAGTAGGTATTCAACTAACAACTAACAACTAACAACTAACAACTAACAACACTAATTTTTGGTACGTACTGCGTAAGGTCAGTAATTAAATCTCATTTTTATCGGCAAATAACTCTTGTAAGCCGACAAAGCCGACAAAGAAAGTATAGATGCCATAAGTCAGGGGATTGCGATCGCGAGAAGTGGCATTAATAGCTGCCATAATACCTTCTACACCATGAGCAATTAGAGCAACTTTACCCAACCAGAAAACAGGGATAAGATTGCTGGGTAAAGTGCGATCCTGAAAGTATAAAAAAAGATTGAATATTTCTAAAGCGATCGCACCAGTAATAAAAACAATAGAGGTAATTTTAATTCCTTGGGCTAGTTTGGGGTTCATTTTGGCTTTTATAAAATAAAGATATAATCATAATGAAATATTATGGACGATAAACTAAAACTAGAATTATCCCCAGAATTAGAATTTTATCGCGATGCAATTGAAGCAACAATTAAACCCTACATCAAAATAAAATTAACAGATAACAAAGATCTTACATTGTGGCAAAGTAAATTTGGCGGATTGCCCTATCTGCCCCAAGATTTTGACTATCCTCAAAGTCATGATGGAGAATATCTCTATTTATTGGCACAGATTAATTTTGCCGAAGTTCCAAAGCTTGAAGGATTACCAGCTAAAGGCATTTTGCAATTTTATTTAGCCTCAGATGGAATGTATGGTTGCGATTTAGGCAATCCTACCAAACAGGATAAATTTAGAGTTATTTATTTTGAGGATATTAGTTTAAAAGAAGCAGAATTAATTACAGATTTTAGTTTTTTACCCCAACCAGAAAAATACAATCTTCCCATCACGGGATCTAGCGGTTTAGAATTTGCGATCGCATCTTCTCCTATTAGTAGTAGCGATTATCAATTCGAGCTTTTTGAAGACGATGATTTGGGTGACGAACTTTTTGATTTATATTGGCAAAAATTCGAGCATCCAGAACACAAATTGCTGGGCTATCCTAACTTTACTCAAGACGATCCCCGTTTTGACCTTAAAAAAGGCGAGCCATATATTTTGTTGTTACAAATAAATAGCGATCGCCAGAACAATATTGATATTTTATGGGGAGACTTGGGAATTGCCAACTTTTTTATTAGACACTCAGATCTAATCGAGTTAAATTTTTCCCATATCTTATACCATTGGGATTGCACCTAATAAATTCTCAAAAATTGATCGATTTAAGTATATAAAATTGCCCCAATTTTGCCCCAAATCAGCCCTGACTTCAAATTGTATACGCTATAATCAAACAGTGTTGAATTGCTGAAAACCTCAGTATACATAACATAATCGGGATGTAGCTCAGGGGGAGAGTGCTGTTTTCGGGAAGCAGAAGTCGCAGGTTCAAATCCTGTCATCCCGATACCATAGCCCTTGACACTCCCCCGAATCCGCTACGCTAAATTCGGGGGATTCTTGCTTCAGCGATACATAGCTAGATCGGTCAAAGACCCATCCCTACCAGAGGTATCTCCACAAGCGAAAACCCTTTGCCCAAGGGCTAAAATGTTCAGA
>NZ_JBZNBU010000225.1:0-23902 GCF_058530065.1 Waterburya sp.
TTCTGAGTCTGATGCAGCTTTTAAAAAAGGAAAAGCCAAACCCGCTAAATCTGCCCCTAAAGCGATCGCTTTTGCTGCTTCCAAACCATTTCGCAAACCACCAGAAGCAATTAAGGGCAAATTGGGATATTGCTTGCTAATTTCGGCAATACAGTCAGCCGTAGGAATCCCCCAATCAGCAAAAGTTTGACCGAGTCTGCGTTGTAGATTATTTTCTGCTCTTTCACTTTCTACTTTTGCCCAAGATGTACCCCCAGCACCAGCCACATCGATCGCATCTACACCAACTTCGATGAGTTTAGTAGCCATTCCCACAGAGATACCGTTACCCACTTCTTTGGCAATGACGGGAACATCTATTTGTTGACAGAGTTGTTTAATTTTAGCTAGTAAGCCTTTAAATTTAGTATCGCCGTTGGGTTGGATACATTCTTGTAAAGGATTGAGGTGCAAAATTAAAGCATCTGCCTTTAAGATATCTACTACCTTAAGACACTGTTCCACACCATAAGTATAATTAAGCTGTACTGCTCCCAAATTGGCAAACAACAAAGCATCGGGAGCAAAAGAGCGGATGGCAAAAGTATGGGCTGTATCGGGGTTTTCCACCGCAATTCTTTGAGATCCTACCCCCATTGCCAAACCGTGTTTTTGGGCTGCTATAGCCAGACGACAATTAATTTTTTTGGCTTGTTCCGTTCCTCCAGTCATTGAAGATATTAATAGAGGAGCATTAAGGGTTTTATTAAAAAATTGAGTACTAAGATTAATCTCGCTTAAATCTAATTCTGGCAAACAAGTATGAGCGAAACGATATTTATCAAAGCCATTGGTTAGATTGCAAAATTGTACGTCGTCTTCTAGACAAATACGCAGGTGATCGGCTTTTCTAGTTTGCGTATTGGTCATTGATTTGTTTACTCCATAATATAAATAACTTCAATATCGTAATTTAATTTCTGTCATATCTCACAAAATCTCAAAAAAATGAGGCGAACTGTAATAATTCGCCTCATGTATATGCTTTTAATTGAAAGATTAGTCACCCAAACTAAGACTTAATTCATAGTCCTTAAAAATATTATCTACGAATATTTTTTGCCATGTTGCGGAACATATCCATGCTAGTATCGGTTTTACGGCGATCCTCTGGGGAAGGCGCGGGTGCAGGTGCAGAGTTCGTTTGAGGCTGAAATTCAGTCTGAGTAACCGCAGAACCTCCTGTTATGCCAGCTTGATTTTGAGTACTGGGAGTAGGGTTGAATACAGTATTTGCAGCAACGTTTTGAGCGTTATTGTTTCCTTTAAACATATTAGATCTATCTTCAGTAGCGGAAACTTCAATCTCTACTTCAAAAGCACCTTTGTTACTAGCAGTTTTAGGAAAAGTTTTTCTGACTCTTTTGGGTTTTCTCATATATTCGATATCACCCATAGTCATAGCGTCATCAGGACTTAAGAAAAAATCTTTATCTCCCATAGTAGTTTCGTATCTCCTATTTAGTATTTATTATTTTCGATGAAGTTGATGATTGCTTTAGGCTTAAACCTTCCGACTTAGAGCTAACTTAAGTTGCGGAAAGTAACTAAAGATTAAATAATTTTAAGTATTATTTTACACATAAGTAATGCTAATAGTCAATCAAAAGTCTAGATTTTAAATCTGATTGAGATTAGACTGCTCAAAAGTTTTTCCCTAAATTAACTATAAAAAAATAAGAAAATAGTCTGAGAAGATCGACAAATATGTTATTTATCTAAGATGGATAGTCCTTAATTTTGGAGCAAGACAAAACATGAGTAAACTACGTAACATTTTGCTTGGTGCGGGGGTAGCAGCAGTAGGCGCAATCGGGACTAAAAAAGCGGTTGACTATATGCGTAACCGCGATCGAGAAGAAGTTGTCGATGAAGCAGAAGGCGATGTAGAAGAAGTTGCTGCTGATGAAGTAGCATATGCTGTAGTCGAACCTAGTTCCGTACAAGACTTTTTAGATAAAAGCTTTGGTAATCCTGGTCGTTATGTTCCCACCCGTTCTCCCAAAGTATTTGAATATCAAGACGAACAATACATGGTGATTTGGGCAAAAGATAACGAAAAAGATAAAAACCAAATGATGGCGTTTAAATATACTGACGCAGGTCGTAAAATGGTCGCTAGTGTTGGGTATACAGGAGATGCTACCGATTACAATCTCAATCTAGATGGTACTGACTTTGCTGTAGAAGTTAACGGCGAAAAACTAGTTAGCGGGCAGGGTGCAACTGACGGTGCTGATGAAGTGGATTTTGTACTGGCGTAAATTTTAATTTAAGATTATTGTTTAGTAATTTTAAAGCGATCGCTTCTTGATTCAGTTGCTTATCGACGGAAAGCGAAGGGGCTGTGGGCGGACGCAGGTTCCGCCCTTTAAAAGCCCCGTCCGAGTCCGCACTGAATCGCTTCTTGATGTAGTCGCTACAACAGGTCACAGACCACAGGGCTTATAAATCCTGCGGGAAACCCACAGAAACAGCCCTTCCGCAACGCGCTACATCGCTTTGTTGGTTTAATTTGTCTAGTTAGAAAGTAGGGATTATTGGTCATTAATAGTTTGTAGGTTATAAGTTATAAGTTACAGGTTATAGGTTATAGGTTATCAATGGTTGGCTATTTAGTTTTTCTGACAATCTATGTTGGTTTGTATTCTCTGTTTGCTTTGGGATTAAATCTGCAATGGGGTTTTGCTGGTTTGATCAATTTCGGTCATGTGGCTTTTATGACTGTAGGCGCATACGCCACCGTATTACTAAGTTCTCAAGGCGTACCTTTAATTTTAGCGATTGTGGCAGGAATTGCGATCGCATCCTTGTTGGGGTTATTAATTGGTATGTCTACTTTGAGGCTCAAAGAAGACTATCTAGCGATCGTAACTATAGGAGTTTCCGAATTACTACGCTTAATTGCTCTTAACGAAGAATGGCTAACTAAAGGCTCTTTCGGCATCCAGCGTTTCCCTCTGCCTTTAGATCGTTTTGAACCTAATCTGTTACAAGAATATTTGTTAATCGGTATTTTAACTTTGTTAGCCATCTTTGCCGCTTGGCAATTGTGGCAAGGATTGCGAGCGCAATTTCGCGAAGGGAGACAAATTCAAGGAAAAAGCTACCAACCAACTAAAATTTATAGCTTAATTATTTGGGGCATCATCGGCATAGGAATTATTTTGACCATTTATATCAATGGCTGCATTGCTCTCTTGGACTACAACTACAAAGCAGGGTTGATGCTTTTAGTATTAATAGCGGTAGCAGCAGTATATTGGGGTTTAGAGCTACTAGTAAAATCTCCTTGGGGAAGAGTCCTCAAAGCCATCCGAGAAGACGAAGAAATAGCAACAGCTTTGGGTAAAAATGTTTTCTGGTATAAGCTGCAAGCGTTTATGCTGGGTGGCGCGATCGCAGGTTTGGCAGGGACTTTCTATGCTTGGCAATTGACTACTATCTATCCTAGTAATTTTGAGACTTTAGTTACTTTCAATGTTTGGACAATGGTAGTTTTGGGCGGTGCAGGAAATAATCCAGGAGCAATTTTAGGAGCGATCGTTTTTTGGGCTTATGATGCTCTAACTCGTTTTTATTTACCAAAGCTAGGATGGTTTAGTAGTGCTGAAGAAGGCGCGTTTCGGGTAATGGTCATTGGTTTGATTTTAATGTTATTAATGATTTGGCGACCCCAAGGCATCTTAGGAAAAAAAGAGGAATTAACTTTAGGCAAATAAATTGCTAATTTATTTAATAGATTCGACAAAATTTTAAGTTCAAACACTTTAATTACATCACCAAAAAAGATAGTAATGTTTTCCCCTTAATTGATCATTTCACTTTCTAACCAAAAATTTGTATCCTGCCGTACCTCCAGCCACTAAAGATAGTAAGGAAGCATAAGTTGCTAAACTAGAACCTGTTAATTCATCTACTTCGGATAAAGGATTATCTACTTTAGTTTTCTCCTTGGTTTTCATTTGCGGATCTAGATTAATACATTTTCCATCAACAACCATAAAATTACTATGAGGACATTCACTGGCCAAACCTGATTTTAAATTAGTCAATAAAATTACGATCGCCAAGCAAGCAAAAAAATTAATAAACATAAAATTGCCAGACAGAATTGATTTTAGTTTCATTTTTTAGTCAAAACTTTTGTTTAAAAAACTTATTTCTAGCCTAGCTACTAGATATTTGAATGAAAGCGATCGCGATCGATTAAAGTATAATTTTATCTGCCTAAAATAGTGACTCTAACGGGTGCAACGCCAGATGATACCATTCTTAAAGAATTAGCAGCAGCAGCCGAAACATCGATAATTCGACCTCTAGCATAAGGCCCGCGATCGTTAATTCTCACTACTACTGAACGACCGTTATTGAGATTAGTTACCCGAACTCTCGTGCCAAATCTAAGAGTTTTGTGGGCAGCAGTAAAGGCATTTTGGTTGTATATTTCGCCATTAGCAGTACGACGACCGTGAAATCCTGGACCATACCAGGATGCTTGTCCTGAAAAAGTCCTAGTAATTTGTGATGGATTTTTTAAGGGAATCGTCAATTTTTTGGTTGATAGTTCGAGTTTATCGGGCGACGCAAATACTTCTATATTATTTGTGTCGGCAATACCACGAGACAAAGTTAGATGTAAGTCCAGAGATTGATTGTCTTGAGACTTTAAGGAAGATACTTTTAACTGAGGTTTGACAGTTTTATAAGTGGGTTTTGCTGTAGCTATATCTGAAGAAAATATTAAATTTAAAGCTGTTAAAGTAAATGCCAAAAAGGACAGTTTACTTGTAGAAAAAAGAATATTCATAATATTTATATATTCTAGTTTTGGTTTTAAAAAGTTATTAATATTAATTAATATTAATAATAAAAGTAAAAAAAGCGATGGGATAATTGTGCAAACACCCAAATTAAATTTAAAGTTTTAATAAATAAGAATTAAAAAATTGGCAAATAAATTGTAAAAGTGCCAAAAATCGGTAAAATATCTGGGGTATTACTTGCAAGATAGGGTCAAGTCAAGAGCGATGCGATCACTCGTAATCTAGACAAACAGATCGAGTTTCATCCTCGAACTATAAATCAGCTAGATTCCCATCTGACTTGCTTTATCTAAGGTAGCTATTAACCAAAAAATAGTTCCGACTTAGCTGGCTTTTGACATTGTTTTGCTCGCTCAAAATCGGTAGGAAAGCAAAATAGGTTCGCGAATATTACCCACATTCAATTTAGTAGTTACTTTTATTTGCACGATATTACTTATGGACTATAAAGACGCTGGTGTTGATGTTGAAGCAGGACGCTCTTTTGTCACTAAAATTCGTGACTGTGTAGAAAGTACCAAGCGATCGGAAGTTTTGGGAGGATTGGGGGGCTTTGGAGGCTATTTTCAGATGCCTTCTGGCTATCGCGAGCCTGTTCTAGTTTCTGGGACGGATGGAGTCGGTACTAAGCTGAAAATTGCTCAAGAATTAAATCGCCACGACACTGTAGGTATAGACCTAGTGGCAATGTGTGTTAATGATATTCTAACTGCTGGGGCAGAGCCATTATTCTTTTTAGACTATCTAGCTACGGGCAAACTAAACTCTCAACAATTGGCTGAGGTAGTAGCGGGAATTGCCCAAGGATGTCGTTTGAGTGGTTGCGCTCTTTTAGGTGGAGAAACCGCCGAAATGCCTGGTTTTTATCAACTAGGAGAATACGATCTAGCAGGCTTTTGTGTGGGCGTGGTAGAAAAAAGCAAGCTAATTGATGGTTCAAAGGTAGAAGTAGGAGATATCGCTATAGGACTAGCCAGTGGGGGAGTACACAGTAATGGCTTTAGTTTGGTAAGAAAGATTATTGAAACAGGCAACTATTCTTGGTCTGATACTCCCGATCTTTTGGGCGGTAAGAGTTTGGGAGAAGAATTAATTACTCCCACCCAGATTTATGTCAAACCAATTTTAGAATTATTAGCTACAGATTTAGAGATTCACAGTTTAGCACACATTACAGGAGGAGGTTTGCCCGAAAACTTACCCCGTTGTTTGGGAGAAAATCAATCTGTAGAAATTAAACTAGACAGTTGGACAATTCCTCCCATTTTTAATTGGTTGGCGGAGGCTGGCAAAGTCGAAAGAGAAGGGATGTTTAATACCTTTAATATGGGCATTGGTTTTGTGGTTATAGTTCCTCCTCATCAAGCAGATCGAGTTTTACAGTGGTTTAAAGCCAAAAACATTGTTGCTTGCCAAATTGGTCGAATAACTGAAGGTAATGGCACTTTAGCTTTTGTTTAACTAGTAAATCTCTTGATATATAAGCTTTAAGCTGAATTCGCTAAAATAAAACGATTAAAATTATGGCAAGTTTTTAGTAGTAAGAGTTACAATATGAACTGAATAAGAAAAAACCCAGCTAATTTAACTGGGTTGTGGAGCAAGATTAGAAATTGGTTGGTTCTGAAGCGTATTTTTAACCGAGCCAATACAAAAAACTGATTAATACCGATCGCTTTATCTAGTAACAAGAGTTATCATCTAATATATTTAAAAGTATTACAACAGTATATTTACGAGGATTTTTCTAGCAGTCCTCTTTTTTTTAGTCATTTATACTTAGGGTGTTTTCGATTTTTTCTAAAGCGGCTAAAGCATTGATCCAGCAAGCTTTTTGACTACTGGTGTCGCCCCCACAGATACCAGACTATAACGACCTAAAATCATACCAAGGTATTAGTGTGTCTAATACCTTAGTTTTTCCCAAATTAATTACTAAAGGGAATTCGATACTCTAACAGAAGTAGGCAATATAGCTCCATCCAATACCATCATGTTTAATAGCTGAGGAGATATGTTGTTTAGTAGAACATTATGATCAACAATCGAAACTTGACTCTGATGGGGTTTGGGATAAGTTAATTTCCAGCGAAAAGTGTGTATTACTTCCCATTCTGTTTGATATTGCTCTCGATCTAGTTTTTTAACTCCGACTAGATTGGTAATAAATTCGATCGCTTCTCCTGGCTGAAGCCGATAATCTGCGGGAGCATCTTCAAATACTAGGTTGAATTGTTGGGAATTATTATAATTTTGAATGTGGTGGCGTTGTTTGCAGCGATCGCAATCCACTACATCCCAATAGAAAGGAAATCGATCGGCGCGATCGTATCTATAGCCGCCTTGGGGGGGATCGTTGTAGGGAGTAGAGAGGGGAATTCCTTGGCTATCGACAATACCATGAGGATCGGTTTCGACATAGCTTACCCAGTTAAAATGATCGTAACCTAGTTCTGTGGATAATTGCTGCAGCTCTATTTTTTCCCCCTGACTATTTCTAGGAGAAAATTGAGTAATTATTCTGCCACCAATTAAGATGTGGGTTATACTGCGATCGCCAAATACATTGAAGTCTGGTGCGATCAATTTTTGATAATTTAAGGTCTGATTTTGGTGGGATTCTCCACGAGCAATATTGTTTTGGCAAAATACAGAAAATAAAACTCCACTCGCAAGAGTAGTAAAAAATAGATTTTTAAAATTCATTGAGAAATTTAACAGCGATCGAGATTAAAAAGTTTTTTATATCCGTATATACTACTACCTAGCTTCGCTTGTATTTTCCGACTAGATACAAATTAGTAAAATCTTTATCCAAAATCATCGGGAAAGACATTTTTTCTTGATCAAAAACTTATATATTGTCTTTAAAACCCAGATAAATACACTTAGATCGATAAAATTACTGTAGATGAATCTACCTAAAGTCGGACGACTATTAAAAGAAACATTTCAACAATGGCAACAAGACAAGGCATCACGGATTGCTGCGGCTTTAGCTTACTATACGGTTTTTTCCATTTCTCCCCTATTAGTAATTGCGATCGCTATTGCAGGAGCGTTTTTCGGCACTGACACGGCTCAAGCACAAATTACCGAGCAATTAACTACTTTAGTAGGAGAAGACGGAGTAAAGCCTATCTTGACTGCCTTAAATAATATCAGTCAACCCAGAATTAGAGGTTTGGCTTCTTTGATTAGTATTGCAGTATTAATGTTGGGTGCATCGGGAATTTTCGCCCAATTACAAGATGCTCTGAATACTGTTTGGAAAGTTAAACCCCAACCAGGACAAGGAATATTACCCTTTTTACGAAAGCGATTGTCTTCTTTTCTCATGGTCTTAGCGATCGGGTTTTTGCTGATCCTGTCGCTGATTTTAAGTACCGTTGTTACTACTGTGAGTAAATATCGAGTAGATTTTTTACCAGGTTCGCAAATTCTCTGGGAAAATTTAGATTTTATTGTTTCTTTGGGTTTGCTGACTTTTTTGTTTGGCTTAATGTTTAAATATGTGCCAGATGTCAAAATTACCTGGAAAGATGTTTTTGTCGGCTCGATCATTACCGCTTTGTTATTTATCTTTGGTAAATTTCTCCTTGGGATGTATATAAGTAGAGGTAGTCTCGGCTCGGCATATGGTGCGGCTGGCTCTTTAATTGTATTTTTAGCTTGGGTATATTATTCCGCCCAAATTATTCTATTAGGAGCAGAATTTACTTATGTTTATAGTAGAATGTATGGCTCAAAAATAAGACCAAATAAGCATTCTCAGCAAGAATAGATTATTTAACAATTAGCTTTTATTTATTTAATATTTAAAGATAATGGATCGAACAGCAGTTGAAGCACGAGCAATCTTATTAACCAAAGTAGGCAGTCACAGTTATGGAATTAATACTGATAGTTCCGATTTAGATTATAAGGGTATTTTTATTGCTCCCAAAGAATATTATTTAGGCTTCAAAGTTATCGAACAGAAAGATAAAGGCTGGGACGAAGATTCGGAACGTTTTCCCGTTCTCAATGGAGTTGAAGATTTAGTTTACTACGAGCTAAGAAAATATCTCAAATTAGCTAGGGATGCTAACCCCAATATTTTAGAATTACTCTTTGAATCTCCTGAATTTTATGAATATATTCACCCCACTATGGGCGAAAAATTAATTGCCCATCGGGACTTATTTTTAAGTAAAAAAATCAAACATAGCTATTCTGGTTATGCTTACGCTCAAATACGTAAAATTAAAAGTCATCGCAAATGGCTGTTAAATCCTCCTACCAAAAAGCCAGTCGCCGAAGACTATGAATTAACTGATAAATCCGTCTTTGATAAGTCCGAAGAAAATGCTTTTCTTACTTTCTTATGGATGCTGATTAAAGATCGCATCGAATATGTTGAAGAACAACAAGACTTATACGAAATAATTAGCGATCGCATTGATTTTAAAGGAGTAATTAGTAACAATCCCATACCCCAAGAATTCTATCCCTATATTCAAAATTTAACCAAAGCAAGCGATCGCTATATGGAAATTTTGCGTCGCACTCAAGAATATCGTAAAGACTTACATTATTGGAAAAGCTATCAATCTTGGCTGAAAAATCGCAATCCCAAACGAGCGGCATTGGAAGCAAAATGTGGTTTCGATTCAAAACACGCAGCCCATTGTATACGATTAGTGAGAATGGGCAATGAAATTCTCACAACAGGCAAAATTAACGTAGATCGTCGCGGTATCGATGCCGAAGAACTATTAAATATTCGTTTGGGTAATGTTGATTACGATACTGTTTTAGCAGAAGCGGAACGTCTATTTTCTCAATTAGAAGAAAGCTATGAAAATTCAGTTCTTCCCCATAGAGTTAACCAAGAAAAAATCAATCAACTTTGTATGGAATTAGTTGAAGAATTTAACCAACTAACAATGTAAATAATTCCACTTATATTATTTTAATTTTTACTTAAGACAGATAATGATTAATTACTAATGCTCAATTGTAGGTTATTTCTTCATGTATCGGGCTAAGTTATCGCAAATTCTATTGGAGATATCTCCCGCACAAAATATGTAAGCTCTGCCACCATTATCTTGGCAAATAATATAAGCGCGAGTTGAACGAATTTCACCTTTGAAGCCATTATCACCTGAAGTCCTTATATCTCTGAGATTTTCTCCCTCCATTGCTCGACGAGCTCTTCTATAGCATTCTCCAGAGCTACTAAGACCTGTTCCTCTGATGCTCCAATCAGTAGAAGGAGGAATAGCTAGGCTTGCAGAAGCCAGAGTTATTACAGCTAAACCAGATGTTACAGTAAGAAAACTATAAAATAGAAAACATTTGTGTATTTGTATCATCTTTAATGCCCTTACTCTATATTGCTTTATATATTCCTTCTTTCAAAAATGATCCAAACCAAATCCTGAATAATAGATTTGATTGTAGTACGTAACATCAACTTTACTTATACTCTTAATACAGCCTTGCTTGTCTTAAACTAACTTTAAAAATATACATAAAACTCTAGTTAGATCTTGATTGTAGATAAGTTCTTTAGTAATTCAGATAGTGTTAGGATCTAGCAACGAGAAAAAGAAGCGAAAAAATAAGGAACGTAATTAATGCAGGAATTTGACAAGTCCATATCCTTTGATGGTCGTGATATCAGACTCAAAGTAGGCTTGCTCGCACCACAAGCAGGGGGGTCGGTACTAGTAGAGTCAGGGGATACGGCAGTTTTGGTAACTGCTACGAGAGCGAAAGGAAGAGAAGGAATAGATTTTTTACCTTTAACTGTAGATTACGAAGAAAAACAATATGCGGCAGGAAGAATTCCTGGAGGATTTTTCCGAAGGGAAGGTAGACCAGGGGAAAAAGCAATTTTAATTAGTAGATTGATCGATCGCCCGATCCGTCCTTTGTTTCCTGGGTGGTTGCGAGACGATATTCAAATTGTTGCTACTACTCTTTCCCTAGACGAAGACGTACCACCAGATGTCTTGGCTGTAACGGGTGCTTCTGTAGCTGTCTTGCTGGCAGAGATACCTTTTCAAGGGCCAATGGCTGCGGTAAGAGTGGGATTAGTAGGAGATGATTTTATTCTCAATCCTACCTATAAAGAAATCAAACAAGGCGATCTCGATATTGTCGTAGCGGGTACACCAGACGGGATTGTGATGGTAGAAGCAGGAGCAAATGAACTACCAGAGCAAGATATGATCGAGGCGATTGACTTTGCCTATGAAGCTATTCAAGAATTAATCGAATCTCAGTTAAAACTACTCAAAGATTTGGATTTGGAAGTAGTCAAGGTTGAGCCTCCAGAAGAAGATGAAAGTCTAATTAATTTTATCAGCGATCGCGCTACTGAAGATATCAAGAAAATTCTCTCTCAGTACGACTTTGACAAAAAGACTCGCGACGATGCTTTAGACGAAATTAAACAAACTAAGATCGTTGATGCGATCGCCGAATTGCCCGAAACAGACCCGATTGCAGTGGCTACGGCTGAAGATTCCAAAGCGATCGACAACGCTTTTAAAAAGCTAACTAAAAAGCTGATGCGGAGTCAAATCATCGACGATGGCGTTAGAGTTGATGGTCGCAAACTAGACCAAGTTCGACCCATATCTTCGAGAGTTGGCATTCTTCCCCAAAGAGTTCATGGTAGCGGACTATTCAGACGGGGTTTAACTCAAGTACTTTCTATTGCTACCCTCGGCACTTCGGGAGACGCACAAGACACCAGCGACGATCTGACTATTCAAGACGAAAAACGCTATCTCCATCACTATAATTTTCCTCCCTATTCCGTTGGGGAAACTAGACCCATGCGATCGCCTGGACGGAGAGAAATCGGTCATGGTGCTTTAGCAGAAAGAGCTTTGATCCCTGTTTTGCCTAGTGCCGACAGTTTTCCTTATGTATTGCGGGTGGTTTCCGAAGTTCTATCCTCCAATGGTTCGACTTCTATGGGTTCTGTCTGTGGCTCTACCCTAGCTTTGATGGATGCAGGAGTACCTTTAGCCAAACCCGTCAGCGGTGCGGCAATGGGTCTAATTAAAGAAGGAGATGAAGTAAGAATTCTGACCGATATTCAAGGTATTGAAGATTTCTTAGGAGACATGGATTTCAAAGTAGCAGGGACAGATACAGGAATTACAGCCTTACAGATGGACATGAAAATTACTGGTCTATCGGTAGAAGTAATTGCCAAAGCTATTCAACAGGCTTTACCCGCCAGGATACATATCCTAGAAGAAATGCTCAAAGCTATTGCCGAACCTCGCCAGCAATTATCCCCCTACGCACCCAGATTATTAACCATGAAGATCGATCCCGAACTGATTGGTATGGTAATTGGGCCTTCAGGTAAAACTATTAAAGCAATTACCGAGCAAACTGGGGCGAAAATCGATATTGAAGACGACGGTAAAGTTATTATTGCTGCGGTGGAAGCCGAAAAAGCAGAAATGGCGCGAAAAATGGTCTTTAATATTACTCGCAAACTGAATGAAGGGGATGTTTACTTGGGTAAAGTTACCAGAATTATCGATATTGGTGCTTTTGTGGAAATTTTGCCAGGTAAAGAAGGCATGATTCATATTTCCCAACTAGCAGAAGGTAGAGTCGGTAAAGTAGACGACGAAGTCGCTGTAGGAGACGAGATCGTCGTCAAAATACGCGGTTTCGATCAAAAGAATCGTCTTAACTTAACTCGTTTGGGCATTCACCCCGACGAAGCAGCAGCAGCTAGGGCGGAAGCGTCTTAGAGAGTAAAGAGTAAAGAGTAAAGAGTAAAGAGTAAAGAGTAGTTATGCTTTTTAAAATCGCTCTTTACCCTTTTTCCTTTGTCTTTGTAATGTTATGCCAGAGGAATAGCTTTAACTTTCTTAGTAGCTAAAACTCTAATTTTGATTACTAGTTCGTTTTGCATGGATTCGGTACTGCCACCAAAAGCAGTTTGGGGTTTTGCCATTACATCTACCGCACCAGCTTTCATTACTTCATAGATGTTATCGATATCAGATTTTTGTACTGCATTACTCAAAACTAAGATAGGCGTAGGATATTTTGCCATTACTTGCTTGGTAAATTCTAAACCATCCATTTGAGGCATTTGTAAGTCAGTACAAATGACATCGGGGTTTAACTGGGTAACCATCTCCAGACCTTCTTTTCCGTTACTGGCTTTGCCAATTACCTCTACATGAGGAGAAGAATTAAGTATTTTTTCATAAATATTAATTGCAACAGCAGAATCTTCTACTAATAAAACTCTAATTTTCGCCATAGTACTCGGTTAATTAATCTATTTATTATTGACTTGAGGTAAAAATATTTTTGTTAATGCCTCTTATTTTTAATAATTCCCCGAATTGAATAATATCTTTCAACTTTTAAAATAATTTTTTAACCAATACCAAATTCAGTCGAGCTAAGACGTTTTTGCTGTAGTTCCTCGATCGCTTTTTTAGCAGTTTGAATTTCTTCTAGATAGTATTTCATTAGCTGAAGATCTGTAGTGGGATCGAGGTTTTCTAGTTGTTTGGTATAGTAGATTTCTTGTTTTTGGTAGTTTACTTGTTCCAAAGAAGCGACGGCTTCCTCAATGCGAATATCGGCACGAAATAGGTCGTGTTGGGTTTTTTCATCTAGATTGAACATCTTGGTTACCACTTGCTTGTCTTCAGGAAAATCTAAACTACGGTTGTGTAATTCTCTTAATAAAGGATTTGTATCGCCAAAAGTTCTTTCGGGTAGTTCTGCCTCAATATCGACCATTTGCAGCCATAAAAAACGATGGTGGGGGAGAGTAAAAAGTAGGTTTTTCTCTTCAAGGCGATCAATAATATTTTCCCGATAGCGGGGATGATGAATATAGATCCTTAACAGTAATGCTTCTGCTTGTTCTAAAAGTTCTCTTTCAGGAGTGTTAGCGATAGTTAATTTGGCACTAATAATCTTTTTGCTTTGTTTCTGGTAAGATTTTTTTTGATAGTTTGGGCGAACGGCTTTGGTTTGAGATTTTAAACTTGCTAAGTTTTGCAATAATAGCCTGGCATCTCCTTGAGAGAGTAATTCGGCACAATGGGTTAAATAATGGTTGCGTTGGTTGGCATCCCTTAGTTTATTCAGTAGTTTAATCATTCCTGCTGCCACTCGTTGAAAATCATCAGCAGCCTTGAGATCTTTATCTGCCATCAGTCTATTAATTAGCCAATCTTGCCATAAAGGGGCAGTTTCTAAAGCTTGAAAGTATTTTACTGCTCCTTGATCATCATTTCTAATAAATTCGTCTGCATCCTTTCCTCCAGGTAAGTTAAGAATTCGCAGTTGTACCACGCCACCATAAACCAAATCTTCTACTTCACCGATCGCTCTTTCTGTAGCCTTTTTTCCTGCATTGTCCGCATCAAAATTGAGAATTACTTTTTTAGAAGCAGTAAAGCGCAATAACTGATTGAGTTGATTCTTGGTAAATGCCGTGCCTAAAGATGCCACCGCATTATCAATTCCCGCTTCGTGGAGAGCGATCGCATCAAAATAACCTTCTACTACTACCGCACTGTCCGATCTGCTAATACTGGTATGAGCTTTATCTAAGGCAAAGAGAGTTTTACTTTTATCAAATAACGGGGTTTCAGGAGAGTTGAGATATTTAGGTTGGTCTTCTTCTTTGAGGCTGCGACTACCAAAACCAATAACTTTTCCCTTAAGATCCATGATGGGAATAATCAAGCGATCGCGAAATACATCGTAATATCCGTTACCAGTTTTTCTCGGTTTAATTAATCCTGCTTGTTCGACATAGTTAACGGGATAGCGTTTAGTTTCTACCAAATATTTAGATAAAGTTTCCCATCCCGCAGGGGCATAACCCAGCTGAAAATTCTTAATTGTCGTCTCTTCTAGATTTCTTTCTTCTCTTAAGTAAGCTAAAGCCCCTTCCCCTTGAGATTGATAGAGAGCGTGTTGGTAAAAATTGGCAGTTACAGCTAAAATCCGATATAGTTCTTCTCTAATAGAAAGCTGTCGTTGAATTTCTTTTCTTTGTTCTGGTTCGACGGTTTTTACTTCTACTTGATAGCGACGCGCCAGATCGAGAACTACTTCTGTAAAAGATTGATTGCCAATTTCCATCAGAAATTTATAGCTGTTTCCCCCTGCTTGACAGCCAAAACAGTAATAGACTTGCTTTTCTTTACTAACGCTAAAGCTGGGGGTTTTCTCGTTATGGAAAGGACATAAGCCTAAATAATCTCTACCCCGCTTCTGCAAGACAATATGCTCGGAAATGACATCTACAATATCAACCCGCTGTCTTACTTCTTCTATGGTGTCTGGATGAAGTCGAGGAACTTTCACGTTTTAATTAGCGATCGCTTGTTGCTACTTACTGATTATGGAAGCATATCATTTTTTAACTTAACCCAACTTTTCGATCGAATCTTGCGATCGCAAATTGATTAAATAATGCAACACATTACAAACGGGCGAATAGCCATTCACTCCTACTCTATCCATCGCGCAAGATATTTTTATACTAGTATTAAAGCGATCGCTATAATTCCTTGAAAAAGCGATCGCACTTATTAATGATTAAATGAATTTATGAATATTTAGCTTTGTAGTATTGTGCAGTGATTTAGATCTTTTTCAACGTCAGTTTTAGAATTGCAACAATTTAAGATCTAAACTACTCTCACTGTTATTAAATCTTTGCTGAAAAAACTTGACGAATAATTGCACTTTGGTATTGGTATGACGGTTGAGGGGATATACCAAACCAAGATCGATCGCAGGAGGATGAAAGTCTGGTAAAACGCTCTGTAGATTTCCTCGATTTAATTCTGATTGAATAATAAAACTAGGTAATAAAGCAATTCCCAAGCCTTTCACCGCAGCATCTTTTAATACTTCCCCATTATTAGAACAAAATGCACCTTTGACCGTAACTCGATCTTGGCGATCGCCCGACTCTAAAATCCATTGATTTCCCGCCACTAGATGACCGTAATGCAAACAAGAATAGTTAGTTAAATCTTGAGGATCTTGGGGAGTGCCATATTTTTCTAAATAGCTAGGTGCAGCACAAAGAGTTCTGGTTATAGGCGCGATCTCTTTAACCACCAGATTGGCAGAAGTTTCTGGGCGAGCAATTCTAATGGTAATATCGTATCCTTCGGCAACAGGATCGATAAAGCGATCGTCTAAAGTTAGTTGTACTTGTAATTCTGGATATCGGACTAAAAAATCGGCGATCGCTTTGCCGAGATATAAAGTACCAAAAGACATGGGCGCGTTAATCCTTAGAGTTCCTTTGGGTTCGCTTTGTAATTGAGAAATTTCGGTTTCTGCTGCTGCGACTTCCGACAATATATTGACGCAACGTTCGTAATAAGCCAATCCCGTGGGAGTCGGATTTACCTTGCGGGTACTGCGTTGCAATAGCTGCACTTTTAATTGGTCTTCTAAATTAATAACTAACTTATTTACTGTAGATCGCGATACTCCCATCTTTCTGGCTGCTGCGGCAAAACCTCCCGCTTCTACTACTTCCACAAATGCTTTCATGCTGGCAAATTTATCCATGATTGTAGAAAAAATAGATACAATATGTCTTTAAAATATCATATTGTCTTTTATAAAGATCTAATTCATAATAAGTATATCGAAAGCAAAACAAAGGAGGTAAAACAAATATGATTACCATTCGTCCTAAAGATGAAAGAGGTTTAGCGGATTTTGGTTGGCTTAATAGCAGACATACTTTTTCTTTCGGTAGTTACTACGATCCTAACCATATGGGTTTTGCCAGCTTGAGAGTCATCAATGAAGATAAAGTCATACCCGCAAAAGGTTTTGGCACTCACGGACATCAAGATATGGAAATCATTTCCTATGTCCTTTCAGGAGAGTTAGCTCATCAAGACAGTATGGGTAATGGTTCGACAATACGCCCTGGCAATGTACAACGGATGTCTGCGGGTACGGGTATCAGACACAGCGAATTCAATGGTTCTAATAGCGATCCAGTACATTTTCTACAAATCTGGATTATGCCCGATCAAACTGGTTTAGAACCCAGTTATGAAGAGAAAAACTTTACCCTTGAAGATAAACAAGGAAAACTAAAATTAGTCGGCTCGAACGATGGTAGAGATGGATCGGTAACCATTCATCAAGATGTTAACTTATATCTCGCTGCTTTAAGCAAAGGCGATCGCCTTACTCACGAAATAGCAACCAATAGAGTTGCATGGTTGCAAGTAACTAAAGGAAAAGTCTTACTAGGCGATCGCACTCTCGAAGCAGGGGATGGTGCAGCGATCATCGATGAACCAGAAATTACAATTGCTTATGCTGGGGATGCCAATAATGAGACTGAAGTTTTATTATTTGACATGGCTAAATAGTAACTAACTGATGTTACGCACCAATCGATCGTCAGGGTGGGTAGTGGGTAGTTGGTAGTGGGTAGTAAGCATTAGATGGTGAATCCAGGAAACAACTAACAACTAACAACTTTCACCCTTAACTATTGATTTTTCGTTCTTATGCGTAACGTCAGTAACTAACTTCAGTTCGGGTTAAGCTAATGACTATGCCCCTTAATGCCCGCTGAAAACTAAAAACTAAGAACTAGTTCGTGCAATCTCTTAACAAATATTTACAATATATAGATAGTGTATAAGAAACGATTGTGATGAATCTGACGTATTTGGATAGTAATTCTTGGTTAATCGAACTTGATGGCAAACGCATCTTACTCGATCCTTGGTTAGTGGGAGAACTGACTTTTGGCAATGCCACTTGGCTGTTTAGAGGTAAAAAAAATAACCAAAGAGAAATTCCCGAAAATATCGATCTCATTCTTATCTCTCAAGGGCTTGAAGATCACGCCCATCCCCCTACCCTAAAAAAATTAGACAAACAAATCCCTGTAGTAGCTTCCCCTAATGGAGCAAAAGTAGTCAAAGAGTTTGGTTATACTACAGTAACAACTCTAGATTTTGGTGAAAGCTTTAAACTAGGCTCGCAAGTATCCATTGAAGCCGTACCAGGCTCTCCCATTGGTCCTACTTTAAAGGAAAATGGTTATATCATTAAAGGCTTAGAATCAAACAAAAGCATTTATTACGAACCTCACGGCTACCACGATGATTCTCTGAAAAATGCTGCACCTATCGATGTAATTATTACACCAATTATTAATCTTAAATTACCCTTGATTGGAGCAGTTATTAAAGGACAAGAGACGGCATTACAGCTATGTAAGTGGCTCAATCCCCAGGTGATTTTGTCCACTGCTGCGGGGGGAGATATTGATTTTTCGGGTTTATTGATCTCGATTCTCAAGGCAGATGGTAGTGTAGAAGAATTCAGCCAGCTTTTGCAGCAAAATAACCTTTCTACTAAAGCGATCGATCCTCAATCGGGAGAAACCATCGAACTATCTTTAGTTTAAATAGTTTGAGTTTTATTTTTTAGAGCGATCGCCATCTTCTCAATGAACAATAATCGAATTTCTCTTTCCATTACTAATATTTTCCTGCTCATTCTCCTGCCGTTGCTGTTAGTTTTGCTATGGCAATTACGCAGTCTAATCGTAGCGTTAATGGTTGCGGTGGTGATAGCTGCTACCCTCGCCCCTATAGTTAATACGACTCAAAAAATAGGAATACCAAGATTTCTGGCAGTTTTGCTGGTTTATGCCGGTTTGATTGCTACTTTGACTTTATTTGGCTTGATCGTTGGTCCTACAGTTGTCGAACAAATTCAAAGTTTGATCGAGAAATTACCAGTTTATTTACAAGCATTGCGATCGCTTTTGTCGGATTTAATTCTTCGTTTGGGAATGGATGATACTCCAGCACCAGATATAATTAACCAGCTTTTAGATTTACAAGGATTGATTTCCTGGGCAATTCGTTCGAGCCAGCAATTAGTAGTCCGTTCCTATAGCGTCACTAGAGGTATTATTGGCAGTGTATTGGGAGCTTTATTGGCATTATTACTTTCTGCTTATATGCTCTCTAATTCCAAACAACTATTACAAGATATTATTAACCTTTTTCCAGCCCCTTGGAATCAACGTCTGGCAGAGCAAATCGAGCCAGTGGGCAAGAGAATGGGAGGGTATATTCAAGGTAGAATAGTAGTTTCCAGTATTTTAGGAGTAGTTATTAGTGTCAGCCTAAAGTTTTTGGGTTTATCAGAATTAGCTTTGGGTTTGGGAGTAATAGCAGGTTTTACCAATTTGATTCCCTTTTTTGGTCCTGTTTTAGGCGCGATTCCCGCTTTGATTGTGGCAGTTTCTCAAGGCGGTTTAACTTTTGTTTGGGTGCTATTGCTATTCGTCATCGTTCAAAATTTGGAAACCTATTTATTAGATCCCTTACTCGTAGGAAGTTCGGTAAAAGTTTCTCCTCTCTATCAGTTACTCGCCGTATTGGGTGGAGCGCAAGTATTGGGCATTATTGGAGCGTTAATTGTTCCTCCTTGGATTGCGGGAATGGGGGTGTTGTTAGAAAATCTCTATGTCAAACCCAAGCTCATTATGGAAGGAAATTACGACCTTTCAGTTAATTCTGAATGATCCACAGCTATTCTAATTACTTCAAAATGAAAATTAAACGTATTCCCGTTTTAGCCGACAATTATATTTTTGTCTTATTCGATCTAGAACAAAAAATAGCAGCAGTCGTCGATCCAGCGGTAGCCAAACCAGTTTTAGACTATCTTATCGAAATAGACTGTCAGCTAATTGCTATTTTTAATACCCATCATCATTACGATCACGTGGGGGGTAATAAAAAATTAATCGAGCATTTTCCCAATGCGATCGTTTATGGTGGAGCAGAAGATAGAGGTAGAATACCTCACCAACAGGTTTTTTTAAAGCAAGACGATACAGTAGAATTTGCTAATCGTACGGGCAAAGTATTTTTTGTTCCAGGACATACCCGCGCTCACATTGCCTATTATTTTCCTCCTACATCAGACAAAGAAACGGGAGAATTGTTTTGTGGGGATACAATTTTTGCTGGAGGTTGTGGCAGGCTATTTGAAGGTACTCCCGCTCAAATGGTAGATTCGATCGGCAAACTGCGCCAACTCCCCGATAATACCCGTATTTGGTGCGCCCACGAATATACTTTAAGCAATCTGAAATTTGCCGTTACTGTAGACTCGGATAATGTAGCCTTACAAAAACGATATCAAGAAGTCAAACAAGCTCGCAGCCAAGGAATTGCTACTGTTCCTTCTTTATTGGAAATTGAAAAACAAACCAATCCTTTTTTACGTTGGGACGATCCTGCCATTCAAGCTGCGGCTAAAATTACCGAACCTGCTAGGGTGTTTGGGCGCATTCGAGGGATGAAAGATAATTTTTAATTAATATAAAAAGTTATTGCGATCTTAGCGTTTCTTACTCTGCGTCTTCGCGTCTTTGCGTGAAACAAAAAATTGATATCATAACACCATAATAAAAATCTGTAATAAGTAAAAGGCAATGAAAAACTTATGATATTTATTTAGATTGACCAGGAGGAATAAAGCGTATTTCTATTCTGCGTCTAGTTTCATCAGCACGTCGATTTACGGGGGCTAATTCTCCTGAAGGTAAATATAGTTGTGCGGCGGAATATGCCCTGAATTCGACGTTTTTAAGTCCTGTTTTTTGTAATTCTTGGACTACGGCTAAAGCCCTCATTAATCCCAGATCGGCATTTGAACCAGCAGAAAGTTTGTTGACTGTTTCTTGTCCTTGTGCCACTAGTTCTAAGGTTTTATCTAAATTACTATTGTTGTTTATTCCTTCTCCATCGGTATGTCCGATGATTTGAATAAAATCTATTTCTCTTGTTTGTAAAATATTGTTGATTTCGGGGCTTATGTTATTGATGATATGGGATTTTAGTTGAGGGTTTAGTTCGGCACTTCCCGACTTGAATTTATAGTTGCCCGAACTTTCATCGATAACTATTGGTGAGGCTGACTGTAAGCGTTTATTTGCTTTGGTGAGATCTTGATTGAGTTTTTGGGCTTGGAATAGTACTAGTAATAATAAGAAGCTAAGAATCATAAAAGCATTGGACATTAAATCGCTAAAAGATCGCTCGATACTATTTGATTCTGTTGTTGCTTGAGTTGTGTAAAGGGAACGTCGAGACATTTTTTGAAGGATGAGAGATAAGTAATAAGTAATGAGTAATGAGTACAACTAATAACTAATAACTAACGACTAATGACTTCATCGATTAGATTTTTAATTTCTGCGATTAATCGAGTTAGGTTTTGGGTATTGTTGTCGGCTTTTTGCTCGAAGTTTTTGAGTAAGCGATCGCTTGTCATTCCAATACCGTTTAAATTTGAGTTGATAGAGTTGAATTTGTTTTGGTAGTTGTCAAGAGTGGTAATTAATTTGCTTAGTTCTACTTGAGAGAGTTGAAATGATTGGGAACTATTTTTGATTCCTGTATTGAGGTTTTGTAATTGGCTGATATTTTCTTGGCTTTGCTGTTGGAAGTTAGTTAGTATTTTTGCGCCGAAGTTAGCTAAGCTATTGTTGACTTGTTGTTTGTGTTGAACTAAAACATTAACCATGCGATTTAATTCGGTGATTTCTTGCTGTACATTGCGATCGCTTATAGTTAACAATTCTGTAGATTTTTGGTTGAGATCGTTAGTATTTTTAATTAAAGTATTAGTTACTTGAGTGTATGTATTGAGGTTTTTGATCGCCTTACTTAAAGTATCGCTAGATTGATGTAAGATTTGGGTTGATTCGGTGAATTGTTGGGGAATAGTAGTTAGTTGGTTAGTAGCAGTAGTTAGTTTATCAGCAAAGTCAGTTTCTTTAAAGCTTTCGGCTGCTTCTATAAAACCAAGAGAACTATCTTGAATCTGGCTAGAGGCTGTTTCCATTTGACTGTAAACTCTTTCGGCTAGTTCGGTAGCTTTTTGGTTATTTTCGCTTATTTTATGTACTTGATTTCCCAGAAAAGCTGTTGATTGGGAAAAGGATTTATAGGTATCGGCAAGATCGCTGGTAATGCTTTCTAAGTTATCGGAAAACTTGCTATTTTCTATTTTTTCAGCACCACTAAAATATACTTGGGAAGCTGTAGCTATTAGTCCAACACTATTAGTAAATTGCGGAACTACTTCTTTGACAGTTTCGGTTTGGTTTTGTAAAATTCTAGCTGATTCTTGAAAGCTACTACTACTAGCAGCCATCGAACCAGAAATATCATTAAATCTACTAACCATATTGTTAACATTATTCTGGAAATCTTGGTTAGCATTAACCATTTTGTTAGCAGCATTACCTAAAGTTATTTCTAATACCTGTCCGACTTTTTCATGAAAGCGACTGAGAAATTCTTCTTGTTGTTTGACCATGCGATCGACTGCTTTATCTAAACGGGTATCTCCTTGGATATCTATTTTAAAAATGTTATCGAGATAATCTTCTAGGGAACTAATTAAACAGGATTTAGCAAAGTTAGTATTGCAGCGTAGGTTAACTATAATTAAAATTGAACTACAAAATATTGCTATTAAACTAGTAGAAAAAGCTATACCCATGTTTTGTAAGGGTGTTTGCAGTTGAGAAACTAAATTATCGACATCCGTAGTAGTTTGGTTAATAGTTTGACTCAGATTATATAAATTAGAACTAATACCGATAAAAGTGCCGAGTAAACCAAAAGCTAACAATAAATTTGGTAGTGCTTTACAAAAATAGTCCCACTGTTCGCAACGAAGAGATATACCAAAAAAGTTTAATTTTTCTTGACTATATAAACCATCAATTAAAGCCATTGTATTAACTTGCTCTAAGTTTAAGCTAGCGCGTCTAAATCTAGCTTCTAAGTCTTCAACAATTTGCGGTTGTTTTCCCCGACTATCGAAAGTTAATAAGCGGGATACTTTATTGGCAGAGTCGATTAAATAGCGATACAAAGTATGACGCAGTATAATCGCTAAAATCGTTGGTACGATAACTAGTAAAACTGTTAGGAAAACTAAAGTAGGTGGAAAGATGTTAAATATATTCGGCATGAAATTTAATAGATAGAGAGAATAGGCAACAGGCAACAGGCAACAGAGAGTAGGTAATAAGTAGTAGGTAGTAGGTAGTAGGTATTTTAGTTACCAAATATATCTCGTTTGAAAGCTTGATATTCTGCTTCGGTAATTCTTCCCTTATCTAAAAGATTATCTAGCCTTTCTAATTGTTCTAAATCTTCAAGAGATAAAGGTTTTCTTCTAGCTGTCTCTATCTTTTGCTTTTCTACTTCTTCCGCATCAATTATTTCATTGATATCCGATTGTACTAGATTTATTTCTTGATTATCTGAAGGGGGTTCTATAGAACTATCTGCTGTTAATAAAGCAGGATTATCTTGAGAGTTAGTAGTTAATACTTGTTGTTGCTGTTGTTTTTGTTTTGCCATTTCTTCCCGCACTACCTCCTGCATTTTCTTCCAGAAACGATTAATAATTCCTTCTTGTCTGGGGCTATCGGTAGTGGCTTCTACTCCAATGACAGTTTTGATATATAAGTAGTTGGGATCTGATTTAGGTAGGCTTTTTACTTTAGCTTCAAACTGATGCAATTTAGGCAGATAGTAATCATTCCATTGGTGGGGGTTTTGGGTTAAATCTGCGATCGCACTTTTTAGTTTTTCATCTAAAGCTTGAGCTAAATCTTTGCGACTAGCTAGTTGTTCTAGGGCTTTATCCCATACATAACTTAATTCAATTTGTTCGGTGCGATCGCGATAGTCGTCTACGCGATATTCAAACTGATATTTTTTGGTTTGCTCGTTGTAGGGTAATAATTCAAAAGCCAAAGCGGGATAGAAAATATCTTGCAGTCTTTTTATTTCCCAACCGTCGGGAGGAATAATGTCGATAAAGTCAATTTGATAATTGTTATGTAAGAAACTATCGTAACTTTGATGGCGTTGATAGTGTTCTCTCATCTTAGGTAAGCTTTGAATTAGTCTGAGGGGAAA
>NZ_JBZNBU010000226.1:0-5863 GCF_058530065.1 Waterburya sp.
CCCCTGTCTTATTATTATTTCTCTTTCTTCAGCGATATATCGTTCCCACCGATGTTGGTAGTGGAGTTAAAGGTTAAATTATTAAAAGATCCCTGTTAGCTATTGAAAAAAGTGTAAGGTTAACGATCGGATTTCATCTCTTCTTTTTTGGAAAAACCCCAGGTAAAGAAAATTGCTACTACAGCGATAGTGATCCATTCGGGAATATAGGTATCTGGCAGCCAAACTTTCAGTAAAAGGCGAAGCCCAACAAAGCCGACGGTAATAAAACCCGCATCTTCTAAATAGGTATATTCTTGCAGCCAACGAATGAATAAACCAGCTAAAAAGCGCAAGATAATAATGCCAATCGTACCCCCAGCAATAATCAACCAGGTATCTTCGGTAATAGCAACGGCGGAGGTAACGCTGTCTAAAGAAAAGGCTAAATCCGTAATGGCAATAGTCGGGATTACTTGCCAAAGAGATTTAAACCCCAAACTGTGTTTATTTGCTTTTTCTTCTTCTTCTTCTTCAGTAAAAAAATAGTTAAATACCAACCACAATAAATACAATGCTCCCAATAGCTCGAATTGCCAATATTCAATAACATAGGTAGCACCAACAATTAGAATAACTCGGAGGATATATGCTCCTACTAGTCCAATATTGAGAGCCTTTTGTTGAGATTTAGGATCTTCTACACTTTTGGCAATAGCAGCTAAAGCGATCGCATTATCCGCAGATAATACCGCCTCTAAAAGAATTAAGATTAACAGGATAAAGTATACTTCTACCCCTGCATTGGTAAAATAATTGACTATATTTTCTAGCATTTATATATATTTTTAGATTATAAATTTTAGATAGAAACAATCTATTAGTATAAGTTCAGAATAGACTAAAAAGGTATTCTAACTAAATCAGATTCACTTTAGAATCGTTCCACAGCCAGACAAAGGAATCTCTTAACGTATAATCGGGCTGCCATGATGGTGAATTAAATACCATTTTTGAGCCATCTTTTGAAAAATATTAGTTGCAGTAGAAAGTGCTTTAATTTTTCTACCTCCATTGGACTGTAATACTATTTCTCGAACGACCACATAAGCCAGGCTGCGATCTATCTCTACTTTCACGACTTCCATATCTATTTCCAAAGAATCGGTATTCCGAAAAATTCCTTCCCAAGAAGCACGAACTTCTTCCCATCCTACAAGTATTTGGCTGCCAGGATGAACGCACAAACTAGTCGCACCTTGCCACCAGAGACGATTCATACTACTCATATCTTGACTAGAGAAAGCATCATAAAAGGCTTGGTTGGCAGCTATAACTGCTTCTCGTTCTAATGAATCGCTCATATTTTATTTAGCTGACAATTAAACTAACTACGATTGCCAATATATCAGCAAGCATTCTCGGTGTGAACTTTACTTACTCGTACAATTGGGTATTTTATATTAGTCTTGAAGGCTTTGCTCTATCAAAGAATTCCACCAACCCTATTGATTTAGTTTTAATACTTGTTCGGCACTGTTTATATTACAGTATTTCTAACTATATACAAAATTATAAATATTAGTAAGATATAGCAAGATAGAATAGTTAATTGAATATTTGATTAAGTTTAATTCATTTCACTATACATAATACCTGGATAATCATCAGCTTAAAATGCGTGTTTATTACTATGTTTGATTATCAATTTACATTTTAAAATAGAAAGTATTATATCTATAATTATCATTATATATGCAATACACAAAAGTATTAATTGTAGAAGACGAACTATTAATTGCTGAAAATCTGGCTATCAAACTTAAAAAACTACAATACCAAGTTGTGGGAATTGTTTCTAATGGTCGCGATGCTATTCAAAAAGTAAAAAAACACAGTCCTGACCTAATCTTAATGGATATTGCAATCAAGGGCGATCTTGATGGAATTCAAACCGCACAATCTATTATTAACGAACGGGATATTCCGATTATTTTCTTAACCGCTTATGCAGATGATAAGACTATAGAGAGGGCATCTGTAACTGGTTGTTATGGTTATCTAATTAAACCATTTCAAGATAAAGAACTTCATGCGACCATGAAAATAGCTTTGACGAAACATCAAGAACAAACTTATATGCAAACATCTCTCACAGAAATTACCGAGCTATTGGGAGAATATTCAGTTGAAAAAAATAATGCCTATGAGGATGGAATTACTAAGTTACCAAATCAATTAATGCTAGGAGAATTATTTAGTTATTTACTTACAGAAATTGAAAAAACACCTGATTCTCAAGGGATAGCAAAATCCGATCTAGCCGAAGATAGACTTAGATTGAATAAAAAACTTATAGCTGTTGCTTATATTAGATTATATAAATTTGAAAGAATTGTTACCTCTTTAGATAATGAAAATAATAATTTATTAATTAAATTAATTGCAGAAAGATTAGATAATAGTGTTAAAGCTTTTAAATATCAAGGAGTTACTCTGAAAATAGCTTCTTATGATTTTGCTATTCTGCTAACAGGTTTGGAGCATAGACAAATAGCTTCTGAATTCTTTGAATCAGTTTTAAATGAATTACGTCAGCCTTTTATCATTAACGATAAGCCAATTTTTGTCACCGCTAGTATTGGAATCTCTTTTTATCCTTTTGATAATTTAGCGATCGAAAGACTAATAGAGCAAGCCAAACAAGCAATGCTTTACCTAGAAAAGCAAAATGGTAATAAATGTCAATTTTATACCTCAGCATTCAGGATTATGAATTCTAATGCTGCCAGCAATTTATCTTTAGAAGCAGATCTACATCAAGCGATCGAACGAAATGAGTTAAAGCTTTACTATCAACCGAAGATCGATCTCAAAACAGGTAAATTATCTGGTGCAGAAGCGTTACTAAGGTGGCATCATCCTAAATTAGGAATAGTATTACCCCAAAAAATTCTTCCTTTAGCAGAAGCTTCTGGTTTGATCGATCAAATAGATGAATGGGTTTTACGCCAAGCTTGCAATCAGATCGAAATTTGGCATCAAAATAAACTAGATTTCTTAAAAGTTGCTGTTAACTTATCTGGAAATCAATTTCAAAAATCCGATTTATTTCATAATTTAACTCAATTATTATTTGGCTCGAATATTAATCCTCAATTTCTGGAATTAGAGCTTACCGAGCAAGTCTTATTAGATAATATTCAAAGTAACATTCAAAAACTTAACACTATCAAGAATTTAGGAATTCAAATTGCTCTAGATGATTTTGGGACTGGCTATTCTTCCCTAAGCTATCTACATCAGTTTCCTTTTAACGTCATAAAAATAGACCGTTGTTTTATTCATAACATAGATTGTAATTCTAAAAATGCAGTTATTACTAAATCTATTATTGAGATGGCACATAATTTAGAATTACAAGTAGTAGCCGAAGGAATTGAAACTCATACGGAACTAGATTGCCTAGTAAAGAATAAATGCGATACTGCCCAGGGATATCTTTTTGCATATCCCTTACCAGTTAGAGAATTTGAAAAGTTAGTACAAAGTAATAAAATATTTAATATATCTAAAATCCAATCTACAGAATAGTTTTTCCCTTCATTATCTATAGTTATTCAATGGAAAGTAAACCATTGTTTGTCCATAGCTCATTTGAATTCTGTGGTTGTATTCTAGCTTTGAACTTTATTTATAAGATAAAATTTTGATAATTTAATTAAAAGACCTAACCGTATCTATCATAGGAGGTTTTCCACACTAAAACTTTAGCTACCCTCTTGCCATAATATAATCAGTTAATCGAGGACACATACAAAGCGATGAATTTTTCTCTTTCTTCCTTGTACGATTGGTATCGCAACGCTATTCGTCACCCCAAATATCGTTGGTGGGTAATGTTGGGTACAATAGTTTATTTAATCAGCCCCATTGATATTGCGCCAGATTTCTTACCTATATTAGGGCAAATCGATGACGTAATGCTAGCGGGTTTATTGTTTACCGAACTATCTCAAATGGCAATTACTAAAATTCAAAGCCGTCAGGAAAATAGTAACGCTACAAATACAGTTAACACTGAAACTTCTGATGGAAATACTGTTGATGTTGATGCCGAAACCGTAGCAACCAATTAAATTATGAGTAATAAATAATCAGTAATAAATAAAATAGGTAATAAATTTAATCAATTTAGCGCGATCTCGAATACTGCGATCGCGCTATTTTTTCGCTCGAAAGCTACAATTAAAGCGATCGCCTTAATTAATACCATTTCTCTTTGAAGCTGCACTTAATATTATTAGATTTTGTTTCTCGCAAAGACGCAAAGACGCAAAAGAAAAATTTTTTATTTAGTGCATTGTTATAGAGAATTGGTATAAGTAACTGTCAAATGTCCGCGATCGGTTTTTAAATTACGCTGCTTGCACCTCACTTAAAAGCGATCGCACCTCTTCAGTTTTCAGACGCGCACCCAAACTAGTAACAATCTTCGAGGAAGCTTTAGAAGCCAAACGTCCAGCCTCTTCGTAACTCATGCCATTAGTAATACCGTATAAAAACGCCCCTGCATACATATCTCCCGCGCCCACCGTATCGATCGCTTTAACGGGAAAAGGTTCAATGGCGATTAATTTTTCCCCATCAAAAATAACCGAACCTGCTGCACCACGAGTAATAGCGAAGCCTTGGGCTAGAGTTTTGAGATATTCAGTTGCTGTGTCAAAATCTTCTGTCTCTGCCATTAATAACGCCTCTGATTCATTAGCAAACAGAAAATCAACCCCATCGCCAATAATCTCTAACAGTCCAGATTTGAAGAACTTGACCATATTCAGATCGGCTAAAGTAAAGGCAACTTTTCTACCTGCTTGACGGGCAATTTCTCTAGCTTTGATTGCTGCTTGTTTACTATTTTCGCCACTAACTAAATATCCTTCAATATAAGTATATTCAGCATCGGCAATTGCTTCGGGGACTAATTCTGCATCGCTAAAATCTCCTGAAATACCCAAAAAAGTATTCATCGTGCGATCTGCATCGGGAGTAACAAATACCAAACATTTGCCCGTAACTCCCGATGTAGCTACTTGAGTATCGAGGTTGGTGGCTACGCCACAGTCTAATAAATCTTGAGTGTAAAATTTTCCTGGTTCGTCATCGGCTACCTTACAGGAATAAAAAGCTTTACCGCCAAATTGACTAACAGCAATCATAGTATTGGCAGCAGAACCACCACAGGTACGTTTTTGGTCGTATTCGCCCAAATTACCGATAATTTTGTCTTGTGCATCTCGATCTAACAGAGTCATTACGCCTTTTTCAATACCCAGTTTTTTTAGCGTCTCTGGGGAAACTTCAAACTCAATATCCAACAAAGCATTACCCAAAGCGTATACATCGTATTTTGTCATTAATTACCTCTGCGTGAAACTAATAAAATTAATTGCCAGACAAATTTTTTTTGCCAGTCTTGTGTAGAACTAGTCTTATGCAAGATACCATTTCTTGATAACTTTACATCAATAACCAAGGTAGTTATTCTTAAAATAGTTTTTTTGATAGCTAACTACAATGAAAAGACCTTTGGCGAAAGTTGCGATCGCTTGTGATGGTGCGCCAGGTAATTTTCAACGAGCCTCGGCAATTCGTAGCGTTCTAGAAAATTTTGGCTTGCAGGTTTATTTTCATCAATTACTACAACAGCAAAACGTCTTAGATTTTTTATCAGGCGATCGCTATAGGTGTTGTAGAGAAGAAAGATATAATTATTGAAACAAAGTCAGCAATATTTTTCAGAACGAGCGATCGCTCTGTTATCAATCTACTTTATGTCATCACCTAACTTAGAAACTCCTACCAAAGAACAATCACGAGAAGA
>NZ_JBZNBU010000227.1:0-2454 GCF_058530065.1 Waterburya sp.
AGTTAGCGCGGCGATCGCATCCTTAGCCCGTTTGACGGGAGACTACAGCCAGATGGATCGGGTAGTGGCATTTTTGCAACACGATAATATTAATGCCCGTCGAGCCTGCATCCAAGATTTAATCGATACGGAATATTATGCCGCTATTCCTGCCATCGCTAAAGCCCCTATTTCCATTGCATTCCGCTTGCGAGGAATTAGACTGTTAGCTGCCAAAGGTATTGGTGCGGGCAAAATTACTTTTGCAGATGTGGAATCCAGTTTGGATAGCATTATTCGCGATCGCCCTCAAGATATTGAAATGGTACATGAATACGATGCACCACCGTCTATAGAATTTTTAATCGGCGAACTCTATCATACTGATTTTGGACGTTGCTATTTAGCAGGGAAAACCCTTTTAGAAACCTATCCCCAATCAGCACCAGAGGCGTTATTAAAGACCTATGCAGCCGAGGCACATAACGATTATGGGGCGCATTTCCATGTGGTGAAATTATTGGGCTTATTAAAACACCAACCCAGTTACGATTTAATTGTCGAAGCCTTACACAATACATCTCCTCAGTTTCAAAAATCTCGTGCTGCTGCTGCGATCGCATTAGGGAATTTGGGCTTAACTAAAGCAATTCCCATTTTAAAATCAATTCTCGATACTCCTATCTTCGATCTTAAATATGCCTGCCTGTTAGCTTTAGAACAATTAGGCGAAAATTGCTGGGGAGAAGCAGAAGACGATCGCAATATTTTAATTAAAGCTAAAGCTCAACATCAAGAGAAGTAGTAGGTAGTAGGTAGTGGGTAGTGGGTAGTGGGTAGCTACGCTGTTTACTGTTCGTATATCAGCAACTAACAACTAATGACTAATGACTAACAACTAATGACAAATTGGCAACATTCTTCAGATCTTCCAGTATTGGAAAAGAATGACGTTCACATTTGGCGGGCAAATTTAGATATACCTGCCACTGAGATTGAAAAATATTCTAATTATCTGTCAGAGGATGAAATAGCTAGAGCGAATAAATTTCGTTTTCCCCAACACAGACAAAGATTTATGGTTGCCAGAAGTATTTTAAGGCAGTTATTAGGCATTTATTTGGATATATGCCCTAAAACTATTGTCTTTGAATATAGCGATCGCGGTAAACCCCAACTAGCAAAATTCAATAATGGCAGACAATTACAGTTTAATCTCTCCCATTCCCAAGGCTATGCTTTATATGGGTTTACGCAAAATAATTTTATTGGAGTAGATCTAGAATATTTAAGAGAAATGCCCGATGCAGTCAAAATTGCGCGGCGTTTTTTTTCTCCCAGAGAGTTCCAATTTATTGCCAGTTTAGATCGAGAGAGACAAACAAAAGTTTTTTTTCAACTTTGGACAGCCAAAGAAGCCTATCTCAAGGCGATTGGCACTGGTTTGGCAGGATCTTTAGCTGCTGTCGATATTACTTTAGATAGCGCGGAAAATGTTAGCTTACTGGCGATTGACGGTGATGAAAGCTCGATCGAAGATTGGTCGCTTTATTCATGCGTACCTGCTTCAGATTGCGTTGCAACCATAGCCATTAAAACTCAGACAGGCGATCGACAACTAAATTTTTGGGATTGGAATCGAATTTAAAAAACAGTAAATAGTAATTTTTCTAACAAGATCGCGACTAACAAAATAAATTTTATAATCAATGTTACGATCTCTTATGATTTCTTAATAATATAGTAGATAGGGTTTAACAAGAGAATTGCTATGACGACTATTAGCTTTGTCAAAGAAAATAAAGAAGCGATCGCAGCACAGGGTTCTAATTTACGAGAAAAAGCTCTCCAAAATCGAGTTGATATTTATACTCTGGGAGGGAAACTAAGAAATTGTGGCGGTTATGGTCAATGTGCTACCTGTATTGTGGAAATTGCCGAAGGAATGGAAAATTTATCTCCCAAAACAGATTTTGAACTACGCAGGTTAAAGAAAAAGCCCGATAACTATCGTCTAGCTTGTCAAACCCTAGTAAATGGACCAGTTAAGGTCATTACAAAACCCAAACCTCCTAAGAAAAAGAAATAACTGTTGTCGGTAGGGCTATCACCCTAAGTAATGATATTCTAGATATGAATGTTGTTTTAAAATCACCTACTTAGGAGCTGCTTTTATATGGAAGTCAACGATCTGGGATTTGTAGCTACTATTCTATTTGTTTTAGTTCCTACTGTCTTCTTACTAATTCTCTTTATCCAAACTGATAAAGATCAAAGAGAAGGTTAATATAATCTATAACAATAAAATAATTAGTTTATTTGAGCCAGAAAGCAACAATTCAAGACTAATGAAAGCGATCTTAAGGTCGCTTTTGTGGTTATTTGTAGATTTGTTTTCGGCTCTATTTTTTTTCGTTAGTTGTTAGTAGTCAGTTGTCAGTAGTTAGTTGTTTTTAAGATTTGTGTCTGTCTGGA
>NZ_JBZNBU010000228.1:0-18092 GCF_058530065.1 Waterburya sp.
AATTTCTACAACATTATCCATACAAGTTACTCCCGCTGACTACAAAGTTATTAAATAGTCAGTCATAATTTAAGACTTATCAATTTAAGGATTCCCATTTTCAGCCAAAATTACAACTTTCTCTGTTGATTTTGACCGAACGGGATCGACTAGCAGAAAGAATAAAAGAATGCGTTCGAGATTGCATAGATATTTATTAATCTCACATCTTGCACCAATACAAGTAAACCTAATAATTTGAGGTTGATAATCAATTTATTACCCTTTTCCCTTTAACCTTTACTCTTTTCCCTGATACCACAAGTTGGTTACGGGGTAGGTGCAAGATCTCAGTTAATCCCAACTAAAGTTAAGATATGCGTGATTTTACTGATGACGAAAACACTTAGGAGATTTACTGTAGAAGCGCGTTAAATTTGTTGCTAATAATAACGCCTTCAAAAATTGTAGGACTGTGATGTTAGCAATATCAGTGAAGTCGTAAATAAAATCGCGTATTAGCAGCCACTAATACGCGATTTTCTTAAGAGCTATAATTTTTAAATTTGCTTCCTATAAACCCATAACCTCAGCTACTTTTTTAAGATCTAAAGGAATGCCTTGTTTAAGTTCGTTAAGGCTATACTCCACTGCACTGCTAGGATCTTTTAAACCATTACCAGTTAAAACGCAAACTACAGTGGCATTATTCGGTACGCGATCCTTAACTTTTAACAAACCAGCTACGGAAGCAGCACTGGCTGGCTCGCAAAATACTCCTTCTTCCGCTGCCAAGAAACGATAAGCATCTAAGATTTCTGTATCGGTGACGGGGTTGAATTCTCCATTACTAGCTTCTTTGACTGCGATCGCTTTTTGCCAGTTAGCAGGGTTGCCAATTCTAATCGCTGTTGCCACAGTATCGGGATCTTTTACAAGTTGACCAGATACTAAGGGAGCAGAACCCGCAGCCTGGAAACCCATCATCTTGGGCAAACGAGAAGATTTACCCGCAGCAAGGTATTCTTGAAAACCCATCCAATAGGCAGTGATATTACCTGCGTTACCAACTGGTATACACAACCAGTCGGGAGCATTACCCAAAACATCAACTACTTCAAAAGCTGCGGTTTTTTGCCCTTGTAAACGATAGGGATTGACTGAATTAACGAGAGTAACGGGATAATTTTCTGATAGTTCCCGCACGATATTAAGAGCATCATCAAAGTTCCCGTCGATGGCAATTACTTGCGCACCATAAAGCAGAGCCTGAGCTAACTTACCCAAAGCCACATAACCATCTGGAATGACCACGAAAGCTTTCAAACCCGCACGACGAGCATAAGCAGCAGCAGCAGCAGAAGTATTGCCTGTACTGGCGCAAATAACGGCTTTAGCACCATCTTCTTTGGCTTTAGAAATCGCCATAGTCATACCGCGATCTTTAAAGCTACCTGTAGGGTTTAAGCCGTCGTATTTGACGTATACTTGCACCCCTCGACCAATTTTAGCTGAGATCGCCTTCGCTGGAATTAGGGGCGTATTACCCTCAAGCAAAGTAACTACTGGAGTGGATTCGCTGACGGGAAGATAAGGACGATAGGTTTCAATTAAACCCTGCCAGTTATTCGCAGTTTTGGCGATGGTTGGATAAAATAGGTTAGTCAAGGGAATACTAAGTGTCACGGGCTATTTCGGTTAAAATTAGAGTTAAGCTGCGGGCTTAAGATCGCCAATTTGTGGTTCATAACTGGCTAATAATAACTCGCAACTTAATTATTAATTGATATTTGCCAACTGTATATCGACTAGATAGACAGCTATCAATCTGTTGGCATAGTCAATTATACTTTAGATTGAAAACTGCCGATCGCGATTTCGATCTACTGTTCGATAATTACACTAGACCGTACTTGAGGCTTACTTCTGGGAGTAGATTTAGATTTGTTATAACCGCCTTTGCGAGATGAGCGACCGTGACCTTTCTTTCTCACAACTGGCTTGGAGTAGCTATCTTCAGGAATATCCCAATCTCCTTTCATCCAGTTAGGACAATCGCGGTCGTAAACCATTTGTAAGGCGGCGGCGGCGATCGCCTGAGCGTCGTATTCATCGCTCAATTCTCTGACTAAAGGTAAGAAGGATGCCATTCTTTCCCCTGCCAACGTTTCTTTAATCTTGGTTTGTAGTTTGCCAATGCGCTTAGCTTCTACTTGAGCGCGGTTGGGGATCTTCGCGATATCTAGCTTAGTACGCAAGCGTCGTTCGATCTGTTTTAAGGTACGGCGATCTCCTGAATGAACTAGCGCGATCGCTGTTCCCGTATTACCCGCACGACCAGTACGTCCGATACGGTGGATATAAGTTTCGGTGTTATCGGGCAGATCGTAGTTAATTACGTGAGACAGGTTCTGTACGTCTAAGCCTCTGGCTGCAATGTCAGTGGCTACTACCATTTTAACTTTGCCGTCGCGGAAGCGTTTGACTAGTCTTTCTCGCTGCATTTGGCTGAGGTTGCCGTGATATTCATCAACGCTATGTCCCGCCTCTTGTAACTTGCTGGTCAATTCACTAGCAGTACGTTTAGTACGAACAAAAATAATTGCCGAATCGGGTTCTTCAATTTCCAAAATTGGCTGCAAAGCTTTGGTTTTCTGCCAACCGCGAGGAATCATGTAAACGTGCTGATCGATTCGGGTAGGAGCAGCTTCTTTTTGCTTGACTGTGATGTATACAGGAGAATTCAGGAAGTTTTTGATTAATTCTTTGATTTCTCTGGGCATAGTCGCAGACAAGCAAGCAGTCTGTCTTTCTTTTGGCGTTTGACGCAGAATTTTTTTAATATCGTCGATAAAGCCCATGCTCAACATTTCATCGGCTTCATCTAGAATTGCTAGTTTCAAGTTATCTAACTTTAGCTCTCCTCGCTCTAATAAATCGATGACTCTACCAGGAGTACCGACAACGATTTGTACCCCACGACGCAAACGACTGATTTGTCTTTCGATGGATTGACCGCCATATACTGTCAAAGCATAAATTCTTTGTTCTCTGGAAAGAAAATCGCTAATAGCTTGTCCTACCTGTTGAGCCAACTCTCTAGTAGGAGTAAGAATTAAAGCTTGTACCGCTTTATCACTACCATCAACAATTTCTAAAGCGGGTAAAGAAAAGGCTGCGGTTTTACCAGTACCTGTTTGAGACTGACCGACGATATCTTTGCCCTGAAGTAAAGCAGGAATGGCATCTTGCTGAATTTGAGTGGGTTCGGTAAAGCCTAATTGCTCTAGTTGAGTCAAACAAGCTTCTGATAATCCCAAATCTCTGAAAGTAGTTGTCATAAGTTTTTTACTTTGTTGTTTTTTACTTTTTTCTGAATAAACTTTTGTTTTGTTGCCTTGAAGGCAAAACGTACCTGGTTATTGATGTAGATATAGAGCTAGGTACGGGAAATCTTTGGTAAGTGTACTAGAGTTATTTAATGTTTCTGGTCAATTTTCAATCAGATTTCCTAGATTGAAATTTAAACTGGGGAATAAGCCTCAACAGGAACTACTTCTCCGTATAAGTCATAAACATCAGCAGCAGTAATCTCGACAGAGACTATAGAACCTAAAGAAGCTTCGCCCCGAACGTAAACTAATCCATCTACTTCTGGAGCATCTTGTCTGGAGCGTCCAATTAGCAGTCCCGAACTAGGATTTTCCTGTTCGATTAGAACCTCCAAACGCTTGCCAATATAGCTTTGGTTTTTAGCTGCGGCAATAGGTTGCTGGGCTGCCATTAAGATATTGCGACGCTCTTCTTTGATTTCTGGCTCTATTTGGTCGGGCAAACTGTAGGCGGGAGTTCCTTCTTCAGCAGAAAAGGCAAATACGCCGACGCGATCGAATTGATGGCGTTTGACAAATTCAACTAAATGTTGAAACTGCTCTTCTGTTTCTCCAGGAAAACCCACGATGAAAGTCGTGCGTAAAATAGCTTCGGGTAATGCCTGTTTGATTCTTTCGATAATCTCGTCATTAACCCTTCCCTGCCAAGGACGATTCATCGCTCTTAAGATCTCTGGATGGGAATGCTGTAGGGGTAAATCTAAATAGGGAAGAACGTTAGTAGTCTCGCGAATTGCTGCTATCACTTCAGGAGTCAATCCTGTGGGATAGGCATAGTGGATTCTGATCCAGGGTACATCTACCTTTCCTAATTCTCTCAATAGTTGCGCCAGCATGGGCTTGCCATAAATATCCGTACCGTAATTGGTAGTGATTTGAGAAATTAAGATTAGTTCTTTTACCCCTTGAGAAGCTAAAGTTTTCGCTTCTGCCACAATGGACTCGATAGAACGCGATCGCTGGTTACCCCGAAGGTGGGGAATAATACAAAAGGCACAACGGTAATCACACCCTTCAGCTACTCTAAGATAGGCTACGCCCTCCGTGGTAGTACGATAACGAGGAGTGGTTTCATCTGCAATATATTTGGGTTCTTCGCTGATTTCTTCAACTCTTTCTCCCGTTGCAGCCCGTTCGATTACATTCACTATTTTGTGATAATCGCCACTACCGACAACTGCCACTGCTTCGGGTAGCTCTTCTAAAAGTTCCCCCTTAAAGTGCTGTGCCATGCAGCCAGTAATAACAATTTTCTTATCTGCTTCTGCTAATTCTACTAAAGTCCTAACTGATTCCTCTCTCGCTTCTTGAATAAAACTACAAGTGTTAACGATGACATAATCGGCTAATTCTTCATTAGAATCGACTTGATAGCCCGCTTGAGCGAGCAAGCCCAACATATGTTCTGAATCTATACGGTTTTTTTCACATCCCAAGTGGGATATGGCTATAGTTGGCTTATTTGCCATTCTTTATCCTAAATTTTAAAGACCAATACAAAGGTTGTTATAAGTTTGTATTTAGGTCAGAGCCAATATCTTGCTTGTGAGGAGTCTTACCCCTGGTCTGGAACTACATCTATAAAAATAAATATTTAGACCAACTGTTGGATGAAACTCCCTAGTTTCGCGGCGGATCGGGAGCTAACCAGACAGTTTGTGCGCGCAAAACTATTTAGATATTCAAGACACCGTTTCTGACGGGTTTTGAACTTGCGGTTATACATATCTGTCGAGATACGTAAATAACCTTTTCGTTAAAATATATTAACAGATAAAATCCTCAGTGGGAATCAATCGTTAGTAAAATTACAGCATTTGTTAGAAAAAAGCAGCCAAAAACTGAAAGTTAATAAGTATATACAGCATCTAGCTTTGTCTGAGATAATAATAACTTTTGAACAGGAGAAAAAATTCCCGTGGTGGAGTCAGCGTGAAATTAAAACAAATTTTTAAAACCAATAACCCCGTAATTGGCGTGGTTCATTTATCTCCTTTGCCTACCTCTCCTCGCTGGAAAGGTAAGTTGAACGAGGTGATTGCCAGGGCGGAACAAGAAGCCACAGCCCTTTCTGCTGGAGGCGTAGACGCTATCATTATAGAAAACTTTTTTGATGCTCCTTTTACCAAAGATTCTGTAGATCCTGCGGTAGTTTGTGCTATGACCTTGATCGTCGATCGCCTTAAAGGAATGGTGATGTTACCCATCGGGATCAATGTTTTGCGGAATGATGCTCGCAGTGCAATGGCGATCGCTACCTGTACGGAAGTTGATTTTATTCGAGTCAATGTTTTAACTGGGGTAATGGCAACCGACCAAGGGTTGATCGAAGGGAAAGCACACGAATTGTTGCGCTATCGTCGCGAATTGGGTTCTGAGGTGGCAATTTTAGCCGATGTCTTAGTCAAGCACGCTCGACCTTTAGGTACGCCTAATTTAACCACTGCGGTGCAGGATACGATTCAACGAGGTTTGGCAGATGGAGTAATTCTTTCTGGATGGGCGACTGGCAGCCCTCCAACTTTAGAAGATTTGGAATTAGCATCGGCAGCAGCGGGAGATACCCCCGTATTTATTGGCAGTGGAGCAAATTGGTCAAATATTCCTCAGTTGATGCAAGCAGCGGATGGAGTGATTGTTTCCAGTTCTCTCAAGCGTTATGGCAAAATCGAGGAAACTATCGATCCAATTCGAGTGTCTCAATTTGTGGAAGCGGCTAAATCCGCTCCTCCAGCACCCAGTAAAATAGAATCTAGATCTAATAGTTCTGTCAAACAATTCTAGCGATCGCTTTTTAAAGGCAATTTTTACTCAAGCTATAATTTGGACAACCAATCATTTACCATCGGTTAATCTTTAAGTAGATTTTAAGCAAATACTCATTTTAGACTCAGAAATCTTTCTAACCCTATGTAGTGAGTGATGCTAGATCTGCTTTCTAATGTAAAAAATATACTAATCGATCCTTAAGTTATGCGCCGTAGACGTTCTTTACCCTGGATATATCGCTGGTCGCGACCGATTATAGGTGCGATCGCCATTGCTGGGGCAGTACTAACTGCCTATTTAACAATTACTAAATTAACTGGTAGCGGGCCTGCTTGCTCTGTTGATGCTTCTGCTGGTGCTGGTTGTGGGGGAGTACTAGATAGTGTCTATGCCACCGTGTTCGGTTTGCCCTTGAGCCTATTTGGTTGTCTGGCTTACATCAGTATGGCAGCTTTTGCTCTCGTACCTCTAGCGATCTATAGCGATAAGCAAAAAGCTTTAAAAAGAGAGTTTGAAAATTATACTTGGTGGCTGTTACTGATGGGTAGCATCGCTATGGCAGTCTTTAGTGGCTACTTGATGTACATACTAGCGACAGAACTTAAAACTGTATGTCCTTACTGTATAGGTTCGGCTTTATTTTCTTTGAGTCTTTTGATCCTGACTATTAAGGGTAGAGATTGGGAAGATTTAGGACAAATAATGTTTACGGGCTTGATTGTGGGCTTGTTGACCATTGTGATAACTTTGGGCATCTATTCTGGTGTTAATCCATCCATAGCAGATGAAGGCGGTACAACCGCAGTTGAAGAAGTAGTAGATGCTGATGGTTTGATTAAAATTCCCGAACCTCAAGGGGCAGCCACACCACCCAAAGGCTGGAATATTACTACCACTTCTGGAGAAGCAGAAATGGCATTAGCCAAACATTTAACGGCTACAGGAGCGAAAAACTATGGTGCTTACTGGTGTCCTCATTGTTACGACCAAAAGCAACTATTTGGTAAGGAAGCGTTTGCTGAAGTAAATTATCTAGAATGTGCTAATGATGGAGCAAATTCCCAACGAGAAGCTTGTTTGGCAGCAGGTATTCAATCTTTTCCCACTTGGGAAATAGACGGTAAGTTTTATCCTGGTACTAGGACTTTGGGGGAGTTAGCCGAACTTTCTGGCTATGAAGGAAATACCGAGTTTAAGTATAAGCCCTAGGTTTTAGGGGACAGTTGACAATGGACAATTTTCGAGCAGCAAAAAAACTTAAAAGGGCTATTTTGTAGGATTCAAAAAGCGGCGATAAATGTATTGATTTTCGCCGTTTTTTTATTGCTCTAGTAGAAGAATTCTTAACCATCTATTAAATTTATTTGAGTCAATCGGGTTATGGTTAAACAGTAAATAGTTAGATTGAAGCCATAATCTAGATGAATCCAGAAGCTTTAGCTGCGATCGCCATTTTTATTTTGGGCTTTGGCTTGATTTCTCGTCGGCTAGAAAAAACTATTATTACTCCGCCAATGGCATATGTTTGTTTTGGCTTGGTAATTAGTTCTAGTGCTTTGGGATTAATCCAAGGAGTTAAGATTACCAACGAAACTATTAAAGTCTTAGCAGAAATTACCTTGGCGGTATTATTATTTACCGATGCTTCTCGCATTAAATTAAAATTATTGCGTCGCGAATATAATTTACCCTTACAATTACTCGGTATTGGTTTGCCTATTGCTATAGTTTTGGGAACAATTTTAGGATTGCTGTTATTTCCCGAATTAAATTTATGGTCGGCAGCAGTATTAGCCACAATTCTCTCCCCTACCGATGCAGCTTTAGGACAAGCGGTAGTCAATAGTTTTCTCGTACCAGCCAAAATTCGCCAAGCAATTAATATTGAAAGTGGTTTAAACGATGGAATTTGCTTGCCAATATTATTATTATTTGTCTCCCTAGCTACCACAGGAGAACAAAGCAATGATGCTACTTATTGGTTAACGTTTACTAGCCAACAGATTTTTTGGGGCATATTATTGGGGATAGGAATTGGCTATTTTGGCAGCAAGCTAATTGCCAGCAGTTTGCAACGTCAGTGGATCACTCACTCTTTTGAAGAGCTAGCTATTTTAGGGCTACCCATTCTTGCCTATAGCAGTGCCGAGATATTTGGCGGGAATGGATTTATTGCTGCCTTTAGTGGTGGTTTGACTTTAGGCTCAATCGCTACAAAATCAATTTTAAGATGTCTGCACGAATTTGGCGAAGCAGAAGGACAATTATTAACTCTCGTCTCATTTCTTTTATTTGGCGCGGTGATGGTAATTCCTTCTCTTGTGGAGGCAAATTGGCAAATGTATTTATATGCGATCGCTTCTTTAACTATAATCCGCATTTTAGCAGTAGCGATCGCCACTAGCAATCTCAAACTCCAGTTGGATAGTAGCTTGTTTATCGGTTGGTTTGGCCCTAAAGGTATAGCTTCGATCGTTTATGGTTTATTAATCCTTGAAAAAGAAGATTTAGCTAACAGTCAGCTAATATTTGGCACAATGGTTATTACGGTATTTATTAGCGTTTTCGCTCACGGCTTAACTGCTTTTCCTGGAGTTTATTGGTACGCCAGACGCATCGATCGCAAACAAGATATTCACCACGCTATGCCCGAAATGAATCCTGTAAATGAATTGCCAGTGCGCCTACCTTGGCGAGATTAGATACTTTATGCCAAACCGAAGTTAAGTAGTCGTGCCCAATTAATTGACTAGTGAAGGATAGGTAGCAGGTAGTAGGTAGTAGCACCTAATCCCCCCGTCTTCTAGTCCCGTCTTCGCGGGATAATATCTCCTAGTCACCCAGTCTCCCCGTTTCCCAAATGTGTAACTAATTCTGCTTAGGTACTTAACTATCTTGCCGAGTCATCGATAGTTGGCGATCTTCATTTTCCGTTTGAGCTTTAGAAAATTGCAGTACGTAGCGGTAGCTAGAGTTAATCGATCCCTGAACTACTACTTGACCTTCGTGCATTTCCGTTAAATGACAGCAAAATAACAGTCCTAAAAGATCGCGAGGAACTTTGTTATTATTTTGCTCTAGAGAATATTCTTGATTGATAATCGCCATTAAAGCAGCAGAACTTAATACCTGATGATTGCGAGGAGAAATATCGCTCATTCCTGCATTAAAACCATCGCGATCTGCAAAGTTATCTAAATGAGTGGAAGAATTGCTCAAGGCTTTAGCGATCGCTTGAGACTGTTCGCTTGCTTCTCCAAACCCTTCACCCAACCAAGGATGAGCAATTCCTACGGCAATATTTAAGGCTTTATTTCTGCGGGAGACATGAACTTTTACTTCTCCTCCAGGTTCGGACATTTCGATAATACTGGAAATTAAATAATAAAGACCTTGTCGCACTTTTTCTTTATCTAAATACCAAATACGGTTACCTGGTTCTATAGAAAGACTCAATTTTTGTTCTTGTTGTTTGGCACTTTCCAATAAACTGTTAATCACCTGTTGGCAGAGCATTTCAATATCCACCGAACTAGCATCGATATCTGCACTCTGTTCGCTCAAAACTCCAAGATTGACAATTTCATCGACTAAAGAAATTAAGTTTTGACCGCTATTATGAATAATTTCTAAATATTCCCGTTGTTTGACAGTTAAAGGGCCATATACTTCTCTGTATAAAACGCTAGCCATACCAATAACCGAAGTCAAAGGAGTCCGCAATTCTTGAGTAAGCTGAGAGAGTAATTTAATTTTAATGGGATCGGATTGAGTAATTGTTTCCGCAACCCCAGGTTTATTTCCCGAATTAATGCGATCGCCAGCATCAAGATTATCTCCAGAATTGGGAATTAGCTGCCGTATTTTTTGCCATTGAGGTCGGTCGAAATGAGCTTGAGAAAGATTGTGTTTCGCTTCAACCAGACGCTCTCTTTCAAATTCTCCCATACACCAACGAGCCAGCAAAGCAAGATATTCTATATCTCGTTCGCTAAATTTTTTGGCTTTCCAATCCATAACTTCTAAAGTACCCAAGCACGTACCATTAGAAGCCATTAAAGGAACTCCTAAATAAGCTCTGATGCCACAATGTTGAGCTAAAATGCTATGAGCAAAAACCAATTCGTTTAAAGTATTTTCAATAATTAAAGGTTGCTGGCTATCTACAACATAGGTGCTAAAAGATTCTGGGAGAGATATTTTTCTTTGCATGGCAATCTGATTCATCAAACCAATTGTAGATAAACCGACTGTTGATTTAAACCAAATTTCTCGTTCGACAACCAGACCCAAGATGCAGATTGGTGTCTCCATAAATGTTGCAGCTTTTTGGGTAGCTTCTTCAAAAACAGGAACTGCTTCAGATACTAATAATCCCAATTTACTGAGAGTTTCTAATCTTAATTGCTCTCTTGTGGCAGGACTGATATCGTCCAAACGGCAAAAAAGCTGGTTTTTTGGCTTAGTCATATCTTTGACTTGCGAACCTAAATTTATTGCTTTCACTGGTATTGCTAAATTTTAATAAGAGTTATATCAGAAAAATTTTGCTAAATTGACTAACTTATAGATTGAAACATTTTTAGTTAGCTAGTTATAAAGTTCCCTAAAAACCCAGCAAACGAACATTTTAAGCATAGATTCACAAAATAACGATATTTAAGCGCGAAAATTACTCTTTTTCCACTAATAAAAAATTTGAGAAAAGTTAGTTTGTGTAATTCTATGATTGATATTTTGTAGGCTTAAGCATCTTTCTTCCAAGCAGGATGGGCAAAAATGGCATCAATTACTCTTACCCCTCGCAATTGGTTGGATAGAGGTAAATGACCCATAGGAGCAGTTTTATCCCAAGTAAACTCATTAGGATAGCGCGTCCAACTGTTGCCAGACTTCCAATTTATTTTGGGCCATAGTTTGGCAAAATCTTTACCCACAGACAGCCAAAGTTTTCTTTGCACTGAAAAACCAAATTTTCCTTCAGAGTACATCAGCCAAAGTTTATCTAGGGTGCGTAGATCGGTAATAGGAAAACTTTCGACTTCAGTAAAATAAATCCACTTTCTTTCGATGGCAGCTTTACCAGCCAACTCGCACATTTTTTGTAAAGTCATCACGTCAGCAGCTTCAAAATCGGCTTTGGCTAACAATTCCTGTAATGGTTGGTAATTAAGATTGCGTTCCGATTCTAGAGGAAGAACACCATCGGGAAAATTACTAGTTAAAAACTCCTGTATTTTGGGGTTTGGATCGGAATATAAAGCTTGGTAAGCTTTGCCCAAAGCTAAATTGATGGATTTGAGGTCTACTGTAACCATCCAATCCATCAAGATTTCTAAACCAGATTCACCCTCTTTTAACAATTGGGTGACAGACTGCAATTGTTTTTTTTCTGGTTCTGAATATATTTGGTGTTTTAAACCGCTAGTGTTTTCCATACAAAGTCTTTCTCACCACGGCTAGTTTACCGCTATTAAAACTGAAGGAGTGTAGAGCGAGCTTAGTAAGAGTATTTACACTACTAGATGAGTGTTTGTACTTAGCTTCTGCCTTAGGAAATCCTATCATGGTTTGGGCTTCTCACTCTACATATTTCCTTGAGTCTTTATTGAGCAAGCAGCAGCTTAATAATCAACATCAGCTTGAGCAAAATATTCGTCGGAAAACAAGCCGAAATCTGCTTCATCGGGATCTTCTGTGAGAGCAATTCTTTTCTCTACTGGCTCGTTAACCCAATAGTCTGTGGTATTGATTTCAGAACTAGAGAAGTTATTATTTTCCATCACCATAGTTTCTGTAGTGAATTCGGTAGCTTTATAAGCGGCTTTGCCGTTTACAGCCGTACCATAATTATTTTTAACAATTGAATAGGCACTTTTCTCGTTGTAGATTCCCGATATATCGACATTTTTGTTAAAGGAAGGAGCTACAAAATCTTCTCCCGCATCTATGATGACATTTCCGACAATCGAAGTATTAATCGTAGTATCATTCCAGATGAACATGGCATTGATATCTGAAAAATGACTATCTTTGACGATAATATCATTGGTGTTAAAAAACTTAATTCCAGCTGCATCGTGACTTTGAGCGTGTTGGGCGGCGAGGTTAACGTTTTCTACTTTAATGCCACTAATAGTCGCTCCATCGGTGTCGTTAACGCCAATACCTTTTCTGCCTAGATTATTAAAAGTAGAATCAAGCAGTCGAACTCCATCAGCACCATTAAGTACAATTCCCGTATTATATTGACCGTTTCGATTGGTGCGATCGATGCCAATATTGTTAACATCAATATTTTGTATGGTCAGATCGAACACTTTATAGCCATAGATCCCAATACTACCATTAGTTATTTCGATATCTTGGATGGTTGCTCCACCTGCTGTGGAGTTGAGGGTGATAATAGATTCGGATGTATTATTACCATTGATAATCGAACCCTGTTGACCGTCAAGAGTAATATCTTTATCGATGGTAATACCGTTGGTGTAGTAGGTTTTATTTCCTAACTTAACTACATCTCCATCGTTAGCAGAGGCGATCGCTTTTTCTAAATTACCGCCAAAATCTCGATCTACATTGATAATTTTTCCTCCCGCTTCTGGTTTAGCCATAAGATCTTGACCTCTACCGTATTGTGGGTTTGGCTCTGGGGTTGCTTTGGGGGTTATGACTGGTGTAAGGGGTGCTTCTGGCTCTGGAGTTACTTCAGGGGTTATGACTGGTGTAAGGGGTGCTTCTGGCTCTGGGGTTGCTTTGGGAGTTGTTACGGGTTTTGCTGCACTTTCTCCGCGAATAGCTGTTGCTTCTGGAGCGATCGCTTTTTGATTGTAGTCGTCGATAATGAATATCGGTTTAATCGACTGTCCTTGTTGAAGATTTACTTGGTCGTTTTGACCGCTAATTGTATAGTTTCCATTGCCGTTATCTACAAGATCTACGCCATAAACTCCGCGTATTTCATAGGGTAAAGAAAAATCTATCTCCCAGTCTCCAATTTTTGATTGTGCGGAGATATCTAATTCGACTTTATATCCCCCATGCCAATCTTCGACTACATAACTATTAAAGTCGATCGCCGCATTAGATTGTTCGGGATTATCGAGACTAAAATTATCTACTGAATCGGCAAAAAATAATTTGGGTTGAACAGGAGATTTTTTGGAACTATTTCCTTCATCAACAATTAAAACAATTTGAGTTTTTTCTCCTGAGTTTAAATCTTCATTCCAATCCACTCCAGAAATATAGGTTTTACCATCTTCTTGAGTTAGTTCTGCATCATAAATTTGGTCGATTCTATAGTCATTGGGTAGTTCAACGCCGATCTTCCAATCTTCAGCATTAGCAAGAGCTTTTAGATCGATCGCAATTCGATGGCTACCGCCCCAATCATCAGTAATTGTAGATTTAAGCTCGAAAGTATTTTGGTTGACTAACATAATATTTTGAATATTTTTTAATAGTTTTAAAGAAAAATTTTAAAAGCTAATTAGTTTAATCATTAGTTGATTTTTTGCTTTATTAATTCTTTATCTTGTATGCAACCTAATTTATCTTTGCTTGATAATACAATCAGTGATATCACAAAATACTTAGAAGTGACAGCGATCGCATTACCGCACGATCGCTGTTGACTGTTGACTGATTACAAAATGATTGTATCTTCAGATTCTGGTTTTTGAGAGCCGTAGGCGATCGCTTTTCTAACAGCAGTAGCATCTAAAACATAAATTCTTACCGAATCAGTTTCAGGCGAAATCAAATTCTTAATTTGCTGCTGTAATTTCACGCCAGTTGATAGGGATTAGTAGTAACAATGCCAATGGCATCATCTCCATACTGCTTGTAGATCTTTACTGCTGAAGAGTACAGTTAGTAAAAAAATGAATAAGATTAACAACGCAGCAAATCTAAATTCTTGGCAACTCAGTCTATTGGAGTCTTCCTATCTAGAGCAAAATTTTAGCTTATGTAGTTATCCCCAACATCTACAGATACAAAGTTTTTCGCAATCATAGTATTGGTAGGAGTTTCGGAGCTATCCGTTCGGTATAAAAACCAGAATTACACAGTCGCGATCGCGTTATTAACAATCAATCAATAATAACTTTAAGCTTAGTTTAAAATATTCAAACAGAACCGAACATTATTTATTACAGTTTTCTCTACCAAAAATTGTTTAATTGGTTCGGGCAGTAAACCATACTGGTTATGGGATACAAGCCACACTTATTTATTTTTTGTCCTCTGATTAATATAAAAATAACAAAACAAATAAGTTGAAATTCTAAGTTAATCAACTATCGTCTTGGTGCGCGTTCCTTAGCTGATGAAACATCGTGCCGAGGTCGCACCGCAACTGTTAATTAAAGGAGATACAACTATGGCATTAGTACGTTACAATCCTTGGCAAGAAATGAATTCTTTACAACGCCAACTAAATCGTTTGTTTGATGACGCTTTAACCCCTGCTAATTGGGATGACTTTGGTAACTTCTCTAAAATTCCAGCAGCAGAACTAATTGAAACCGATGATGCTTTACATCTAAAACTAGAAGTTCCTGGTATGTCAGCAAAAGATTTAGATATTCAAGTAATGGCAGATCGAGTAGCAATTTCTGGCGAAAGAAAATCTGAAACTAAATCTGAAGAAAATGGTAGAACTCGCTTATCCGAAGGTGTATCCTTTAGGACTGAATTCCGTTACGGTAAATTCCAAAGAGTAATTCCTCTACCCGCACGTATCCAAAATACTAACGTTACCGCAGACTATAAAGACGGTATTTTAAATTTAACTCTACCCAAGTCTGAAGAAGAAAAAAATAAAGTAGTGAAAGTAAATCTTCAACAAGATGCTGCTGAATAGTATTTCAAGGGTAACGAACGCGCACCCCTAGATTAATAGCAAACCCAGTTGCTTATGTAGTGACTGGGTTTTTTGTTTTGAATATATCTATTTATTTTAAAACAAAGGTTCAAAACTATTTTCTTTCTTATTTCTACTAGTACTTTTACACTAGTATTTTAAATGTCGAAACTCTACCAATTGAAGCATTCCACGGTATTGGTAAAGTTACCGCAGCCAAGATGAGGAAATTAGGAATACATACTGGGGCGGATTTAAAAATGCGATCGCGTTCTTTTTTAGTAGAACAATTTGGCAAAGCAGGCAATTACTACTACAACATCGCTAGAGCCAGAGACAATAGAACAGTAGAAGCAAATCGTATTCGCGAAGATATTGAAAAATTAATTATAATAACTACCTATAGTGTTGAGCCAAAAAATTACGCTATATACAGTGTTCGAGTGAGAACTAAAGACTAGCTTCATTCCCTAATTTCCTCCCGCGCAAACTGGGTTAAATAACACTGAGTTACCGAATTTTCTTAAACTGTATAAAGTCCTCTCCCTCGGCTGGAGTTGTATAGAGCTTAATAACTATAAAATCTAGTATTACAAAATCTTCAAATGACCAGCTTCGATGCTAAAAATCCACCCAAACCAGAACTGATAGATAGTTGCGTTCATTGTGGCTTCTGTCTCTCTACTTGTCCTAGCTATCGCGTTATTGGTAAAGAAATGGATTCTCCTAGAGGTAGGATCTATCTAATGGATGCTATCAACAAAGGAGAAGCAACCGTAGACGAGGCTACTTCCCAACATTTTGATTCTTGCTTGGGTTGTTTGGCTTGCGTTACTACTTGTCCTTCTGGGGTACAGTATGACAAGCTAATTGCTGCGACTCGTCCTCAAGTGGAAAGAAATCAACCGCGCAAACTTGCCGATAGACTGATTAGAACTTTAATTTTTAATCTATTTCCCTACCCCAACCGCTTAAAGGTTTTACTCCCTGCTTTTTGGTTGTATCAAAAATCGGGTTTACAAAAACTAATACGAGATACCAAAGTTTTAAATAAACTAACTCCTCGCTTGGCAGCTATGGAATCAATTCTGCCTCAAGTGACAGCAGATGCTTGGCAGGGCAATTTACCCCGAACTATACTCGCCAAAGGAGAAAAGCGTTATCGAGTAGGTATGGTTTTAGGTTGCGTGCAAAGACTCTTTTTTTCTCCCGTTAATGAAGCTACCGCTAGGGTATTAACCGCCAATGGTTGCGAAGTTGTAATTCCTCCCAGCCAAGGTTGTTGTGCTGCACTACCCGCTCACCAAGGACAAGAAGCCCAAGCCCAAGCTTTAGCGCGACAAATGATAGATAGCTTTAGGGATGAAGATTTAGACGCGATTGTGATTAATGCTGCTGGTTGTGGGCATACTCTGAAAGAATACGGACATATTTTGGCAAGCGATCGAGAATATGCCGAAAAAGCACGGGAATTTGCGGCTAAAGTCAAAGATGTGAATGAATTTTTGGCAGAAATTGAATTGACTGCTGAGTTAAATCCTGTAAGCGACGCAGAATTGCCAGTAGTTTATCAAGATGCCTGTCATTTACTACACGGTCAAAAAATTAGCGTGCAACCCCGTCAGTTACTACGAAAAATCCCTGGAGTAAAATTGCGCGAACCTCAAGATGCCAGTCTGTGTTGTGGTAGTGCGGGTATTTATAATATGTTGCAGCCAGAAACCGCAGATGAATTGGGCAGACAAAAAGCAGCCAATTTAATTAATACGGGGGCAAGTTTGATTGCTTCTCCCAATCCTGGTTGTTCTTTACAGATTCAAAAACATTTGGATTTACAAAATTCTTCAGTCCAATTGTTACACCCTATAGAATTGTTAGACTATTCGATTCAAGGGAAGAAAATAGTTAGAAGTTAGAAGTTATTAAATCAGATTTTGCGATCGCGACTGGAAATTTATTTTTACTTGACTCAATTAGTTTAGTTCTTCAGACGAGCGATCGCATTTTCCAGTTCAAGCTTTCTTGACTTATTGACGATTGGTATCAATTGTTAATGATTGATTAATCTAAAATCTCTAATCTAAAAGCACAGTCTTTCTCAAACTAACAATTTATATCCCATCAATAGTCCATTAATCAATGAACCAACCAAAAACCAAAATTGTCGCTACTATTGGCCCTGCAACTAGTTCGCGAGATAAAATATTAGCAATGGTCAAGTGTGGGATGAATGTCGCCAGACTTAATTTTTCTCATGGTAGCTATCAAGACCATGGGAAGATGGTATCGTTGTTGCGCTCGGTATCTGAAGAATTGGATGCTCCCATTACAATTTTACAAGATCTTCAAGGGCCTAAAATTAGGCTAGGAACTTTGCCACCCGAAGGAATGGAGTTAGTTCAAGGAGAGAAACTAACTTTAGTACCGCAAACGGAAGAAATTAAAGACTCTAGTAGCATCACTATAGATTATCCCTATTTGGCAGAAGAAGCCCAAGTAGGAGAACAAATTTTGCTGGATGATGGTTTATTAGAATTAGAAATTATTGAGATCGCAGATAAGGCAGTTATTTGTAAAGTAGTTGAAGGGGGTATTCTCAAAAGTCGTAAGGGAGTCAATTTACCCAGTCTGAATTTAAGCTTACCTTCCATGACGGATAAAGATTGTCAGGATTTAGAATTTGGTATTTCTCAAGGAGTCGATTGGGTATCTCTGAGTTTTGTGCGTCAAGGGGAAGATATCAAGTTTCTCAAGCAGTTTCTGAAGGAAAGAAATGCCGACATTCTGGTTATGGCAAAAATCGAAAAGCCCCAGGCGATCGATCGCTTGGATGAGATTATCGCCGAATGCGATGGCATTATGGTAGCTAGGGGAGACTTGGGAGTTGAGATGAAACCAGAGAAAGTCCCTTTATTGCAGAAAGAAATTATTCGCAAATGCAACCTCAAGAATGTCCCTGTAATTACTGCTACTCAAATGTTGGATAGTATGATTAATAATCCTCGCCCGACTCGCGCCGAAGCCAGCGACGTAGCCAACGCAATTATCGACGGCACTGATGCGGTAATGCTATCGGGAGA
>NZ_JBZNBU010000229.1:0-5079 GCF_058530065.1 Waterburya sp.
AAAGTATAAAACTGACCATAACACTGTTTTTGCTATTTGTTAGCAAAGATCTCAAAATATCCTAACTTACTGCGCTTTTCACATGGGTAGACCACATAATTAAACTTTAAAAACTAAGAACTAAAAACTAAAAACTACGAACTAGTAAATTTTCCCAGAGAGCTATTCAACTGAAAACGGCTGTAACTAACTATGGTTAGTATTGTTTAATATTTCGCCCTCTTTATTTTATTTAACTGTACTCCGAACTATTTTTGCCAATAGAGGTGGGATCTCGCTTGGTTTTTTAACCACTGCAATTCCTATTTTTTTCAATTTGTCGATTGTACGTCGCCCTCGATCGACTGCGGGAATTGATGCTGATAGATGATTGCTAATTATAGTTACTGCATCGCCAGAAGTTTTGGCTTGAGGAGTCTTTAATCCTGCAATATAGACAATAATTGGTTTATCCCAGTCTCTTTGGCGACAGTGGAAAATAATATCTTCAGCATCTTTGACTTTTTGTCCGATAAAAATGATTGCTTCTGTATGAGGATCTTCGTTAAAGATAGATAACCATTGAGATAAATTAGAGCCACTAATGCGATCGTTACCCAAGCTCACAACTGTAGACACACCCATCTTGGATTGCTCTAATTCTAGGGCTACTTCATAGGATAAATTTTTGCTAGTAGTAATTATTCCTACTTGCCCAGAATGATAAAACTGAGGTTGTAATTTTCCCAACCACACTTCTCCTGGTTGAGTAATTCCGTCACTACCAGGTCCTAAAAGCAAAATATTATGAGTTTTTGGATCTTGTATTAACTGAATTGTATCCAAAGGAGGTATGTTAGAGGTTACAATAATAATTCTTTTTATTCCCGCAGCAATTGCTTCTCTTACCGCATCCAAAACTTCATAGGGAGGTACAAAAATCAAGCTCGTATCAATCCTCTCTGCAATCGTCAACACTTGTTCTACCAAGTCGAAAACAGGTATGTCTTCTACTTTTGTCCCTCCTTTACCAGGACTGACTCCTGCCACGATCTCTGCACCATAGGCTTTCATCTGTACCGCATAAAAAGCAGCTTCTGGTTCTGTAATTCCTTGAATAATTACTTGATTGGGAGACGACCAATTCATAAAATTAGAATAATTTAGAGGTAAATAATAGGGAAAATCAAGAACGTCAGGTTGCATCAGAACATCAAAATTCCTGGCATCACTGGCATCAGTATAGTAGCGATCGCAATCCCAATTCATTATTTTTAGACTACAATTTTGGTCTATTTATCTTGTAGTAAAATTTGGCAAAAAAACCTTTTAATTGGATTTAACTACAGATATTGCTTGAGAAATCGAACTTTCTAAATTACTAGACAAATACATTTGCGAGCCAAAATCGCGATCTATAGAATCTTCTCCCCCCAAAAGCCTCAAAATGAATTTTGGCTGGGATCGAACAACTGCTGGAGATGAAGATTTTGCTCTAGAATGTACTTCTTGTCCGAGATTTTGAGCTTCGCTTCCATTGCCATTATAGTCTTTCTCTTCAGACTCTGAAGGGATCGATTCTAATTTAGACTGAAGATAATCAGCTATTTCTCGGACTATTTCACGGCTAACTGCTTCGGTTTCCCAAATATTGATGAATATAGCTTTCAATCCTGTTACAGACTCTAATTCGGTCAAAATCTCTCGTAAATAATTACGATATAGCAGAGGACTATTTTCCTCATGGGGGGTGATTTCTGGGAGAACTGCTCCACAAGCGGGATTGATTCTTTTTTGACCAAATAAATCCCAGGTTAACAATGCCAGAGCGAAACTATTACAAATAGTTGCAACTTTACCCGATTTATTTTGCCAGTCGAGCCAATACCAATGGGGAATATGAGAAGAGTTTGCCGAAGGTTCTGGAGAGAATTCTAGGGCTTCGATAATCGGCTGTCTGGCTAAAGCCGAATCATTTACCGTAATTTTTCCATCCAATGCCATCAATTCCCCTTTAGCATTAACTCCCAAAGGATTAATTTCAATGGAATCTAAATCTCTTGCTTGAAATAGACGATACATCTTGGCAATAATGTCACTGACCGAGCAAATTAGTTGCCCCGATAAACCCATACTCGCAGCCAACCGACGAGCGTGAAACAAAGAAAAATCATCATCAAGTACCACTTGCTGTAAATTTGCCAAAAGAGAATTCACATTCATTCCCCCGCGAGCCGAACCCATTAAAACTGGGCATTGTAGTTCGTAATCTAAAACGATCGCCAGAAAAAATTCCCTTTCCGCATTGTAATGAGCTTCTGCCAAAATTACTTCGGGATATTCTCCCAAAATAGATAGGTTAAAAATAGTTCTAGCTGCGGCGATCGCATCAATTGTGTTGGCGACAAATTTAATTCCTCCTGCTTTTCCCCTCCCTCCCGATCTAACTTGAGACTTTAAGACTACAGGATAAGGAATTTGTAATTGTTTAATTTTTCGAGAATCTTTAATAGTCTGAGACGGTAAAATAGGAATATCTACCATTCTAAACAATTCTTTAGCTTGATATTCAAGTAATTCCATGATTGAGTATTATAAAATAATTGTTGTATACAGCTAAAAAAAGATAGCAAACTAAAACAGAAATACTAATTCTTGATGAACTAAAGATATTTCCCCATGCACCCTGGATTTTCCCAGTAAAAATGCCATTGTTATTAAATAATTTTATGGTTTATTGTTTACATTCTTAAAATATTCAGTTATTTTTCCGTCCAGATTGAAAAATTAAACAATTGGCACTTATTATAGGTACGGCTTAAAACCGAAACCGCTTAAACTGGGAACAGTTACTCAAAAGTAACAAATGTTGTGTTCTTATCGATCTTCACGCTCGATCTTTTATACTTATGTTTTAGTATCTCTCAATGTTCGTTACTTTAGTTCTGTTTGCCACTATCCTAAATCTCTAAATATAAGCTATAGTCAAATACTCAACTATGCCCTACAATTACCAAGACAAGTCTTTTCCCATTGTGAAAAATAGCGGTATTAGCAACTAACCAGCAAAGGGTTTAATGTTTTCGGAGAAATAAGGTTCAACTCATAACAGCTATGACAAAATCTCGCGATCGTGAAAGGGGAATGGAAAAAGTTGTAATTATTATCAATGCGGAAGTTAGCGAAAAAGGAAAATTGCTTTCAGCTTCGCCAGTGACTCAGAAAATGGTAGAGGCTTTACAAAGTAGTATTGCCAAATCTTCGACTTCATCTCTAGAGGTCGAAATTGTATCTGCTGCCACTCTTTGGTCTAAACATTCCAGAAATATTAAAAAAAGTAGGGATGAAAAAGCGATTTACTGCCCTCTCACCATTCAACTCCCAGATTATTTTGATTTTCCCCAAAAGAAAATTTATTCTGCTTGCAAAGATATAAACGCCAGAAGACGTTGGGTAGAAAAAAATTTAGGATTCAAAACGAGTGTTGGAGACTCTTGGTTGGGTCATTTATGGCTGCCTATAGTCTTAACCGAGCGACCGATTTTTGCTGAAATCATCGGTGAAGGATCGATGCCTAATTCCTACGAACAACCTGCAATAATACCGAATCGTCAGCGTAAATCCCTGCACAATCTAGCAGGAGAACTATTAGATTCTTTAGATGCGCCACCAGCAACCTATTTGCTCCAATTCAGCTTACATAATGGAGAAATAGTCTTCGATCGCCTGTGGCCATTTCCTGCTGCTCCTGCTTTAATTACTCTTAAGACTCAAAAACCAGATTTGTTTACTTGCCACTGGCACTGTCTTACACAACAACCCATCCCAGACATTAATGTTTCTGATGCCATGCCGATCTAGGTATAGTTTCACAATCGATCGACAATGAAGCTAGTAGTTTTTGCTATTAGCTCTTATTTTTTTAATCTTCTGCCATACACCAAGCAAAAAATAATACAGTTAATAGAGCTAGTCCCCACCAACCAAAAGAAGTCAAACGACTAAACAAATCAATCGGAATAAATAGCCAAGTTTCATTAATTAACCAATTACCGAACAAAAGTGCAACTAAAATAATTGTCAAAAGTATCATCGGTCAGAAAAAGATTGAGAATAAATCGAAGTCATAGTGGCAGCTAGAAGTAAACCCAAAATTGGAGCGATCGCAATCAACCAACCGCCATGCAAAAATAAAAGCCAACTGCAGGCTAAAATTAGCAGCAAAGAACCAGCAATCCCCAGTAGGATCGTCCAGAAAGAATGTCGAGCTAGAATAATCAGCATACTACCAGCGAGACACCAACAAGCAATCCAAAATATTTCCCAGCGACTGTCAAGCCACCACAAAGGTTTTTGCTCCCCCAAAGCCATACTAATAATATGCTCGGTCATTTGAGCGTGAATAACTACTCCCGACCAGCGTTTCGTCTGCTGTCCTCGACTGAAAGGGGTATAGTGCAGATCTTGATTGTGTCCCACCACCCCAATTAAGACAATTTTATCTTCCACCAGTCGATTCAAGGTACTAGTGGGAAGTGCCATCGCCTGTCTTAAAGAAATCTTGGTCGGCAAAGTAGGGTGATAATTGAGTAAAATCTGATAGCCTCCAGCATCTGGTAGATGGTAACCACCGCTATTGGGCTTGAGTTTGGTCAGTTTTAACTCTCCCAATCGGAAAATTTTTCCATCATATTCAATCGCAACATTATCTAAATATTGGGAAGCCAGACGAAGGCTTAAAGAAACGCTCGTATCGCACTTTTCATCGGGAGACATTCCTAATATTTGACGGCGAATAGTACCATCATCATCGATCGCCCAGTTACTAAAACCAAGTCGCTCGGTATCTAAAGCAGGAGGGGGAGCAATGCCAATTAGATTGGAACTACTAACAGCAATACGACAAATACCATAAAAATTATCTTGTTGGGCGATAGTCTTTGCCAATTCTGGCTCAAAAGGAAAATCGTGAATTACATCGGATGCGATCGCTTTTGCTCCCCCAGATTGTAACCTAGCAACTAACCGTTCTAAAGCGATATCTGACAAAGATCCGCGCATATTAAAAGCCATACCTTGATTTTTTTGGTATTCAATATC
>NZ_JBZNBU010000230.1:0-2400 GCF_058530065.1 Waterburya sp.
CCCAGGATAAGTACGACCAGGAGTTGTCCCAGCACCCGTAGAACCTGGTAAGCGGTGGCTTTTAGAACCGTGACTCATCAAGCCTCGTTTAAAGTTATGTCTTTTTTGATAGCCTGCAAAACCACGACCCATTGTTTTGCCACTAATATCGACTGTAGTGTCAGTATTGAAAATTTCGGCAAGGTCTAGGGTAGAACCCAGTTCGTAACTAGCGGTATCTTCAATGCGATACTCTTTAAGATGACGTAGTGGACTAGCACCTGCTTTATTGAGATGACCTAGTTCTGGCTTGGATAAAGCTTTTTCTTTAACTTCACCATAGCCAATTTGGATCGAACTATAGCCGTCTGTTTCTTTAGTTTTTATTTGAGTAACGACACAAGGTCCAGCTTTGACCACGGTGACGGGAATAGCATTTCCTGTTTCCTTGTCAAAAACTTGGGTCATACCTAATTTAGTGCCAAGAATGCCGACAGACACGAGTTTAAGCTCCTCTATATAATTGCAACACGATAAACCTTTTTAAAGCTGTTAGCTTTTAGCTAATTAGCTCTTAGCTGTTTGACTAAGTTAGCTTTTAACTAGAAACTCCCAGTAATTTCGGTTGAGTGATTCGCTTGCTGACTGACAAAAATAATCATCTTGCAGAGGCGGAAGCTAAATTGCGATCGCACTACTTACCCTATTGGGGCATCGCAGTTATTGACAATCGAAAATCAGCCAAAACATCTCTTTGCAAGATGCAAAGCAGCAAATATATTTTTTCTAAGATTTACGGCTAGAGCCAGACTTAGCTGTCTCTATTCACAATTACCTTGACCCTCAAAGACTTAAAGAAATAAATCCCTCAGTTTCTTTCGAGGAGGCAGCAAATCCTAATATCAATATTCTCACTTACCCCATAACAAGTTTGTTTTTAGCTTGTAAAAACTCCCTTATTTAGTCTAAACCGTTAAGTTAGGTAACTTTGAGATTTAGGCTGTGGGGGATGATTAAATTAATACATCTATTAACGTGAGATTTGCCAGTTTTAACCACAATCATTAATGATACATGACTATCTGTATTTCTGACAAGGATATTTTTTGACAGTTTTAATATTTTTTTGAAGAGATGGGAGAGCAAGGCGATCGCCGTTATCGGTGGAGCTAGAATTAAACTACCGTAAGCACTATAACCACAAAACGATACCCGCTCTAAAGTTCCAAGAATAAGACCGATGGAAGAACTCGCCGAATTAAGACAATTACTAATTTCTGGTAATACTACAGAAGCGATCGCTTTAATAGATGAATTAGAAGAAATGGGCAGGAAAGCGATTATCAGAAATATTGAATCGTATTTAATAATACTGCTGGCTCATCTAATTAAGTGTCAGGCAGAACAAAGAATGACTAATTCGTGGTTGGCATCCATTGTCAATGCAGTAGTGAGAATTAAAAAATTAAATCAGAGAGACAAAAATTTTTACTATATCAAAGCCACTGACTGGAGTGATTACTTAGAAGAGGCTATAGAGTTGGCTAGCTTGGAAGCAGCAAGGGAAGCTTTTGGTGGTATTTATTCTGTAGAGCAACTATCAGAGAAATTCAATCGCGATCGCGTTTTGACTATAGCTTCACAATTATTAGAACTAACTTATCAAAAAGAATCTAGAGATTTACCAAAGGCAATTAGAGAATTTATCGATTGCCTTAGTATGTCGTAACTGTTCATTGTAAATATTGCGGTCGCTCGTAGGTAAGTATCTAGAGTTAGATCAAAAGAATTTTAAATAACGCTGAATTTCCCAATCCGAAACGTGATTGTGATACTCTTCCCATTCTTGTCTTTTATAGTCAATATAGGTCTGATACATAGTGTTGCCCATTACTTTTTTGCTCAGGGGATCGGCTGCAAATGCTTCGACTGCTTCTCCTAGAGTGCGAGGTAGAAATTCAATTTCTTTGGCTTTTAATTCGCCGAGACTGTAATCGTACATATTTTAAGTTCAATTGCGGTCATGATTTTTCCTCAGATTGATAGATAGAAATCGAACTACTTTTACAAGGGGTAAATAGATTTGGTATGAAAAAGATTTATTTGTTACCAAAAGGATCGCAAAAATATGAAGATCTAGTCTTTTTTACCAATTTCCTGATGGTTATTTGGTACCGATTATGCGAGCGAACAGTAGTCTTTAGTTACTAGTTTTTATCCTTCGGATTTCTGTTGAGAATGACTGTATTCTGTCAGGCGATCGCCCTATTTGGGCAGGTACTAATCTCTGCCTTAATCCATATCGACCAAAACAGAGCGATCGCGCCCCTGTCTTTTGGCTTGATAGAGGGCTTTGTCTGCGGTAACTAAAAACTGCTTTTTGGTATATTTTGGCTGGGGAACGATGCAGGTAACTCCCAA
>NZ_JBZNBU010000231.1:0-7957 GCF_058530065.1 Waterburya sp.
AGGTACGCTAGAAGTAGTTGCCTGTTGCCAGTCGGGGGAATCTCGAATAATTTTTTGCGGTTGATGAGGATTGTACAAACCAACACATTTAACAAAGCGATCGCTTTTTGTCCAGAGAGAGAGGGTGCAAGCATCCACTTGGAGAGCCGAACCCAATTCTTCAGCGATCGCTGCAAACATGACAGGAGACTCTAAACTAGAATGAATCGTAGCAGTAATGCGATTAATTGTTGCTTCTTTTTGAGCTAATTCTTGGAATTTTTCTCGCTCTAGCATTTGACAAATCGACAATTTGGCTTGATTTGCCATAATTTTGGCAGCCTCAATTTCTCGTTCTTGCCAATTCCCTAGTTTTTTAAGACGATGTAACGTCAAGGAGGCGGTTAAATTTGCTTGAGAAAATAACGGTAAAGAAATTGTCGAACAAATGTTAGCTCGATTGCAAGCTCGTTCTGCAATCGATTTAAGAGATGATAAATTTCTCCCGTATTTGTGAATGACTAAATTATCATTGAGAGAAAGATGAGAATAATTTAAGACAGTAAGCTTGAGTAATTCTCGGTTAACCTGGTAATTCTTGAGATTTTTTAATCCGAAAAAATACTTTTCTAGGTTTAGAGACAATTGATTAACATATAAAATAGCTATATCTATGTTGGGCAGTTGAACGCTAGCATCAACAATAGTTTGTCCCAGTAATTCCCAAGATAAATTATTTAAAAGTAGTTGATTATCTTCACATTTCAGCATGAAATTTATCTTAGTTTTTAGTAGTAATTTGGTTATGTAATAATCTGGTTTCAATCTCCAATTACGAGCAACACAATACTATTATTCCCAAACAAGCCAGGAAAAATTCACTTTCTGTCTGGGCTTGGCAATCTGCGATTACAATAACTTTAGAAACTAAGTAATTTCTCTCTTAATGGTATTAAGATCTAATATCGATAACAATTGGTGTTTAAATATCAGTGGGGCTGTTATGGAAGATACGCGAGCAGTCAGTTCTATCTTGGCTAAGAGTTTTTACGATTTTCCCGATGTTATTGGTTGGATATATCCATTTTTGCAATTTACCATCAATGAAGATTTGCGCTATCGTTTGCGTTCCCATGCTCCTCTCTACGCTTGTTTGGTAGCAACGGTAGTCAGATCTGACAGAGAAGAAAATTCAGAAATAGTGGGTACTGTCGAAATTTCTTTACGCTCTTCTTCTTTTTGGTCTAACGAACCTCAATATCCTTATATTTCTAATTTAGCTGTTAAACAGAATTATCGTCGTTTGGGTATTGGCACTCAATTACTCGCTAAATGCGAAGCCATAGCCCTTGATTGGGGGTATAAAGAAACCCGCCTTCACGTTCTCGATCGCAATGATTCGGCAAAACAGCTATATTGTCAGAATGGCTATCAAATCTCGCAAATAGAAACTAACTGGGGCAATCTTTGGTTTGATTATTCTCCTCGGTTATTTTTGAAAAAAATGTTATAACCCTGTTTAACCTATAACCTATAATTCTATGCCTTACCCATAAGTCTACAAATTCTGACTATCATTCGAGTCATCCAATTTTGTGACATTAATTCTTTAAATCTGACAAATAATTCTTTAATGTACATTAATGTACATACACCTACGAGCGCGGCAGGATTTGAACCTGCGACCTACAGAACCGGAATCTGTTGCTCTATCCCCTGAGCCACGCGCCCTAGAAAAAACAATTATATTTTTCTTTCCTATTTAGTAGTTTAGCTTAAAACTTTTTGGCGATCTTGAATTTTAAGTTTTAAGTCAAAGATTTATTATAGATAAAGTAGACTTTAGATGATAAATAATCTTTTAGGATTTATGATAATTGTTTATTAGTTAGACAAAGATTCCGAATTTTAATGCCAATTACAACTATAGATAGCGATCGCCTAAAAAACATAGATGACGAACTTTCTAAACGTCCTATCTCCCTAGATCCTGGCGGATACTATATTATATATCTTGATCGCGAAGCAGGTTTGATTTGTGCCAAACACTACACCAACATCATCAACGATAAAGGTTTGGCAGTAGATCCCGATACGGGAGAGGTAATTGCTTGTGGCGGCAAAAAAGTAGAACGAGTAGCCGAAACTTTATATACTGCTAGAACTGCTAAGGAATTATGCGTCAAGGTCATTGAAGAACCAAATCCTTGTCCCATAACTATGTTAGACCACGCGGCATATCTCGGTAGAGAGTTTGTCAAAGCCGAATATGCTCTAGTTAACGATCTCGAATATATCCAAGATTAGAATAAGTATTTAAACCGAAAAGCGATCGCCCTACTCATAAAGAATAAGGCGATCGCTTGGAAGATTATTCAGCTTCTCTATAACAATGCACTAAATAAAAAATTCTTCTTTTGTACCTTTGCGTCTCTGCGGCTTTGCGAGAAACAAAATCTCAATAATATTAAGTGCAACTTCAAGGAGAAATGATATTAGAGACTGTTTGTACAGTAAATGTTAAATAACAATACCTCTCCTTTAGTGATACTCCTACACTGATTCTGTCGAATACAGTGTAGGCTTCTTTAGGTAAAGGGTAAAGGGTAAAACGTAAAAAGGTAAAAAGTTTTGTGGTTTATTAGTATTTTTAAACTATAACCAGTTCTTTTATTCTTTAATCTATATGTAGTGTTTAATTTGCGACGAGACTTGCTACCTCGTTTTTTGGCAGATTTGCGCTTAGATATCTTGGCTAGTTTGTTTTGAGATTTACGAAAGGACTTCTGTCAATTATTAACTGATGGGTTAATATTTCTCCCCGTCTCCCAGTCTCCTAGTCAACCCTAACCAGTCATTTTGTGCTTGACAGACCAGTAGCCGTACTTTATTTTGTCTATTCCACAAGGCTCATTAACGAGATTGATAGGTTTTATCAATTACCCAATCATCTTTGGCAAAGGTAAACTCGGTTTTGGTAATTGCCTTTTGCTCGAACAACCAACGCAATCGTTCTATTTCTTGAGTCATATCTCGATCGCGATCTATATAAAAGTATTTTTCCCGCAAGTATCTTTTGCGCTGCAACCATAGTTGATTTAAAAAGATTTCTAAGGCACGACGATTGGGTTTATTCCGAAGAAAGATAATTTTTTTGCGATCGGTAGTTTCGATTACTATATAGTGTTGCTGCTTTACTTTATATAGAATTGTAAAAATTAATGCTACTGCCCCAGAAAAAATAGCTAGAGTCCAGTCAGTATTTAAAAATAAACTTTGTAACAAAATACAAACAGTAAAGCTGGTTGCTGTTAGAGCGATTAAAAATAACTTTTGATTTCTACGACTGCGTATTTGAACTTCACTTTTTAGTTTTTCATAAGATACATAATTCTCATATTCTCCTTGAACATCTTGCAGATGAAGTTTTAGTTTATTAGGTAACAAAATGAAACTTCTTTTTTCCAACCATGCCCTTTGATGTAATTCCATTAACACCAGTCCTTGCTCTCAGGTAAAATCAAATTTAGATAAATCTATCCTCTAAACTTTAATTGTAAAGCTAATAATATTAATTATTTTTAGGCAACTAATAAAATGAGTATTAAGATTCTTGCCTATATTTATAGTAATCCTTTAATTGGTGAATCTCCTAGCCAAGATATCTGGGGTTGGGAAATAGATAGAGTTTATCAAGATGTAGGAGATCGTTATTCTCTCCACCAATTATTAGCAGACTGTCAGCAGCAAACACCAGATTATTTATTACTTCGTCGCCTCGAAGAACTAGGAGATAATCTCGATCTGATTAGCGATCGCTTGTTTGAATTAGAATCTCTTGGTATTGAAATTATTACTACAGAAGATGACTATTGCTCCTCTAAGTTTAATAATCTTAGCAGTTGCGATCGAAACAAGAAGTTGGCGCAAATATTAAATAAATTACATCAAAATCGTCAAAGTACTCGACTTAAACTAGGTCACAGTCGCAATCGTTTAAAAATACTTCCTCCCCCAGGAAAAGCTCCCTATGGTTATCGACGGGGACAAGATAAATATCTGATTGATAAAAGTACCGCTCCTGTAGTTAAAGACTTTTTTGAAAGATTTTTATTGTTTGGTTCTTTGAGAGGGGCAGTAAGATATTTAGAGAAACGATATGGCAAAAAAATATCCCCTTCAACTGGTAAAAAATGGCTGACTAGTCCTGTATATCGTGGAGACTTAAAATATCAGAATCGAGATTTAATTTCTAACACCCATGCAGCAATTATCAATCGCGAAGAAGCTGCTCAAATCGACCGTTTGCTGAGAAGAAACAGCAGACTAGCTCCCCGTACTGCTAGCGCGCCTCGTTCTTTAGCTGGGTTGATTAGCTGTCAAAAGTGCGATTTAACCATGAATATTGTTCGGGTTACTCAACATAATAAACAAAAGGAATATTTATATTTGCGGTGTCAGCAATGTCCTCAAAAACCAAAGTGTAAGGGGATTTCTTACGATTTAGTATTAACAAAAACTATTGAAAAAATTTGTGTAGAATTACCCTTAGCTGTCGCTCAATTAAATTTACCCAATCAGAGGGCAATTGAAGACAATTTGAGATTAAAAATTACAGAGAAAAAAAATATACTCGCTCGCCTACCTTCTCTGTTAGAAACCGAAATTTTAGACCGCGAAACCTTTGACCTGCGTAACTATAAAATACGGCTTGAAATTGCTCGACTAGAACAACAACTGGCTCAACTTCCGCCTAAAAATTTACCAGCGATCGCCAGTACTGTCTCCATAGCTCAATTTTGGCTAGATCTTTCCGAAGCAGAAAGAAGATTCTATTTTCGCGAATTTATTCAGCAAATCAAAATAATTCGCCATGTAAATCGAGATTGGGAATTGCAGTTGATCTTTGTTTTTTAGTTTATTTTAAATATTATTTCTTATTTCTCAAGCTTATAGATAATTGACACTTATACCTAGTTCGCGTCAAGATAATAGAGAACGTTAATCTTTGTTAAGACGTTGGATGTCATTAGAATTTTTTGATTTAGATACTCTGCAAGAAATTGCTCGCCTATATGGTTACTGGACGGTTTTTTTTGGTATTGCTTTAGAAAACATGGGTATTCCTCTTCCTGGGGAAACTATCGTCATTGTTGGTGGTTTTTTAGCGGGTAGTGGAGAATTGAACTACTGGCTAGTCTTAAGTAGTGCGATCGCTGGTGCAATATTGGGAGATAATTTCGGCTATTGGGTTGGCAGAGTTGGCGGTTGGCAACTTCTAGTGAAAATAGGTAATATTTTTCGCATCCCCGAAGAACAGTTAGATAAAGCCAAAGAACGTTACAGTCAAAATGCCGCCCAGGCAGTTTTTTTTGGGCGTTTTGTCACTATTTTAAGGATTTTTGCAGGACCTTTGGCAGGTATAACCAGAATGCCTTACAAACAGTTTTTGTTGTGTAATTTTGGCGGTGCTGCGGTTTGGGCGAGTACCATAGTGACTCTGGCATACTTTTTAGGGAAAGTCGTCAGTCTCGAACAGATTGTTAGTTGGGTAACTCAGTTTGGCATTGCTGCTTTATTGATTATTATTATTGGTTTTATTATTTGGGAGTACGGACAAAAAAGACTATTACCCAAAGACTGAAAACTGTACGGGCGGTTCGCGAACCGTGCCTAACAACTAAATTAACTACTGGCAAGCATCAACTGCCATATCTGGACTGTGAGTTGCTACAGAGACAAAGTCATAGCCAAAGCCAGAATTATTTCCTTCTACAACCTTAACTAATTCTATTTCCGCAGCGCGATCGCCTGTCGGGAGAAATCTAATTTCTTTTTCTGCTCCCTGAGCGACAAATTCAGGAGCAAGAAGAGTTTGTTTAATTCCTTCGCGAGTAGGATTAGTTTCCATTGCTTTGGCTAAAGCCATTGTGGCATCGTAGGCTAAAATAGTACGCCAATTAACTCCTCCTCCCCAAAGCTCTTGGGCAACAGTGAAAAATTCAGAATCGTTGTTTTTAGTATGCCAAGGAACAGAAATTACCATGTCCAAAACATTATCTTGACCGAGTTGCAAAGTACGAGGCTTATAGAAGCTATCTCCTCCAATTAACGGTAATTCTCCGTCATTTACCAAAGCGATTAAAAAGGTTTTATCTAAGGTTTCTAAAGCATTTACTCCTGAAGAATTGGGAAATAAAGCGATCGCTTTTGCACCTTTAGCCTTGGCTTTATCTAAGATATCGACAATATCTAAATTAGGCTCGCTGAAATTAAATTCTGCTACAACCGAACCATTTTTACTTTCCAAACTGGCTTTAAAAACATCTCGCAGAGAAGTACTGTAGCTACTAGCGGAGTTATATAATACTGCTGCCCGATCTACCCCAATCTGGCTGACAAGATGTTCTGCTAAAGCATTTCCTGCAAAGCAATCACTAGACACGGTACGAAAAACATAGTTACCTGCGTTAGAAATAGCCACAGAACTACTAGTGGGAGAAATAGCTACTAAACCTTTACTTTGATATATTTGCGCTGCTTCTAGGGTTACGTCGCTGGAAAAATGACCTAGTATACCCAAAATTTCCGACTCTTGACTAAAATATTCGGCAATTTTGCGGGCTAAAGTAAGATTATTACTATCGTCAGCAATTACTAATTTAATTGGCTTGCCATTAATACCACCATTTTGATTGATCGCATCTTGGGCTTGGGCTGCACCCCGCAAAATTTCTTTGGCTACATTGATTTCGGCATCGATAGGTACTGGTACGCCAATGGTATAAGAGGCTTGTTTGCCAATGCGAGCGTTGTTTAAATAAATTTTAGTTTCAGGATCGTTGCGTTGTTGTTTTAAGCTACTTTCCCATTGTTGGATTGCTTGTTGGTAATTTCCGTAGTTATAAGCATTAATAGCTGCTTGTTTTAAAGTACTGGGATTGGGATCTAAAAGGCTTATTTCTCCCGTACTAATTTTACGCTCCAAATTAACTGTTTTTAGGGAATTAACAGTCATATTATCCGTTACTTGATTAACCATTGAGGAAGTGGGACGATCGGGCATAGATTTTCCACAACCAATTAAACCCAGATTGACTATTGATAGAAATAGAAATAATTTAATTTGCAGCTTGCTCCTCATCATCTAAAAATATCACCTTTAAGTTTTAATCGCCCACATTTGTCTTTAATTAGATTAATCCAATTAATATTTTATTATTTTGTTGATTTACTTATATATATAAACCAAAAAAGCTAGTTTAGCTATGAGTCATTTCATTTAACATTTATATTTCGTAAGGAAACGCAGACTTGAATCCTTGTCGAACTGTATCCTGTAAAGACTGCCAAACTTTTTTCTCTCTCAAGGAAGAGGCTTGAAACCAAAATGTTTAATGTTTAATGTTTAATGTTTAATGTTTAATGTTTAATGTTTGGTCATGAGCCATTGAAGATAATGCCAATTTATTGCTGTCTGATGGGAAACGAGATACACGCGAAATTTTTTGTGTTTTGCGTTTTGGTTTAATTTTCTAACTAATCCAGGATATCGAAGCATTTTAGGCAATTTTAAAGAGCATTTAAGTTTACAATTTCAGTTTAGAGTTGATTATTATCCTCTCAATCTATTAAAACTTGCTGTAATAATAATCTAATCTTGAATATAGATACTGAACTCTTTATTCTTTCTTCATTAACAACTGCATTTTATTCAAGTTAAAAAAAGCTAGAGAAAAAGTTAGAAAAATGTATTGTTCTTTTCTCTTTTGTCCTTAAACTCCTAAATAAACTCACAATACCCAAACCTTTAATGTTCAATAAAGTGAAACTACTTATACCATTTCTCCTTGAAGTTGCACTTACAGCCGTTTTCAGTTGAATAGCTCTCTGGGAAAATTTACTAGTTCGTAGTTTTTAGTTTTTAGTTCTTAGTTTTTAAAGTTTAATTATGTGGTCTACCCATGTGAAAAGCGCA
>NZ_JBZNBU010000232.1:0-1005 GCF_058530065.1 Waterburya sp.
CCTAATTGTTCGACTAAATATACTTTTCCCGTTATGGTTGCTGCCTTTTCTCCATCAGCCAAATCAACATCTTCAGGGCGAATTCCCAGAACAACTTTATCTAATTTATCTAATTGTAGTTGTTTGGGTAACTCGATCCGATATTCTCCTAAAATAGCCTGGTTATTTTCACAAATTAAGTTTAAAAGATTCATTTGAGGGCTACCAACAAAACTAGCCACAAAAATATTTGCTGGATGGGAATAAATACGACTGGGAGGATCTAACTGTTGAATGTTGCCTTCATTTAATACAGCCACTTTACTAGAAAGAGTCATGGCTTCGGTTTGATCGTGAGTAACGTAAACTACGGGTTTATTTTGATCTTTAAATAACTGTTTCATTTGCGCTCTAACCTGCTCTCGCAGCAAGGCATCTAAATTACTTAAAGGTTCGTCTAGTAAAAACACTTCAGGATCTCTAACCAAAGCTCTAGCGAGGGCTACCCTTTGTCTTTGTCCGCCAGACATTTGTCCTGGCTTGCGATCTAGGAGATTTTCTTATTCTAGTTGTCGGGCGGCTTCTTCAACCCGACGCTTAATTTCTGCTGGGGGCATTTTGCGTAATTTTAAAGCAGTGGCAATATTTTCGGCAGCTGTCATGTGGGGATAGAGAGCATAACTTTGAAACACCATTGCCATATTGCGATCGCCTGGAGGAGTCTGATTGACGTTTTTACCGCCAATAATTACCTGTCCTTTGGTAGGAGACTCTAAACCTGCAATTAAGCGTAATAGGGTAGATTTACCGCATCCAGAAGGACCTAATAGAGTCAGAAATTCGCCATCGTTGATTTCCAGAGAAATATCTTTAACAGGAATGACATCAGAGCGATATTTCTTTTGTAAATTTTGTAAAGTCAGTTTTGCCATCTTAGAGTAGATTGTTGCAATGTTTGCTACAGATAATACCGTTTTTAGCAAAAATCTATCTAGCTTAACCCCGATTCCCGTAGTAAAGAATTAA
>NZ_JBZNBU010000233.1:0-4530 GCF_058530065.1 Waterburya sp.
AGCGCGCGACAATTTTTTTCTTGTATTTATCCAGCATTCTTTAATTACTAATTTTTGCGATCGAGAACCAGAGATTTTTTCTATCTTGGTTCTCGATCGCTGTTTCTACTTTTCGATCGCAGCTCAATATTTGGCAAAAGATTTCCAGCCCTCGGTGGTTAGGTACACTCTTTCTCGGAAATCACCTTAGTTACAGTCTATGGTTGATAATACTACTCGCGTATTATTTTTGATAAATAACGATCGCGTCTCTGTACTGTATGGCGATCGCTACTCAAACATCATTACAAAAACCAGCCATAAGAGTGTAAACCCTGGCCTAACAAGTTCACCCCGAGATAGCAAATCCAAACTACCACAAAACCGACTGCTGCAAGAATAGCGGGTTTTCTACCCTGCCAACCGCGAGTAATTCTGGCATGAAGATAGGCAGCAAACACCAACCAGGTGATAAAAGCCCAGGTTTCTTTAGGGTCCCAACTCCAGTAAGAACCCCAGGCTTCATTTGCCCAAACTCCTCCTGCAATGATGCCGATAGTCAACAGCGGAAACCCTAAGCCGATGACGCGGTAGCTGATGTTGTCTAGAGTATCAGCCAGACTCAAACGTTCGGGAGAGAGAGTTTCAGCTTTAGTTTCGGGTCGCTCTAAAACGGCGGTGCTACCAGTACTGGCATAAATATTGCTTTCCAGATTGACTTCATTAGTTTTACTAGTTCTTTGCTTGACGCGATCGCGGAAACTACCAGTCCCTACCGAACTACCTTTTAACTCTACTTTTTGCCCGCGAGTTACTACCAAAAAGCAAATAGCGATCGCACTTCCTACCATCAGAGTCGCATAACTGAGCATCATTACGCTAACGTGCATCATCAGCCAGTTGGATTTGAGGGCGGGTACCAAGGGCGCGGATTCCTGCATTTCTACGGGCAAACTGAGGGCTGCAAAAGCAGTAATTCCCATCGCCACGGGACTAGTCACCACTCCTACCAAACGGCTGCGACTCATTCTTTCGGCGATAAAGTGAATGGTAGTTACACCCCAGGCTAAGAAGAATAAAGACTCATAAAGATTGCTGAGGGGAAAATAGCCAGCCTCGATCCAGCGTGCGCCTAATAAAGTAGCCATGCAGAGATTGGCTACTGCCATTCCAGTCGTGCCTAAAGTGCTGAGGTAGGGCAAGTTGGGGAAAGCAGCCCCCCCCCAGTAAATCAGCATGGTAACTAGCAGTACCGCAAAGGAAGTATTGTCCAGAAAGCTTTCGAGTGCAATTAAATCCATAGTGTTTTTTATATTTTTCTTTGAGTTGCTTCTAGCAAACGGTATATTTATTATCTCTCTTTAGTTTATTTTAGAGACAACTCGGTAGTCTAAGTCACAATTTAGATGGCTAACAAGTTTTTTAGCTGTTGACCGACTGCTGGTAAAGAAAAATAATTTTCTATTCGATGTTGTGCCGATTTTCCCAGTCGCTGTCTTAAAGACCGATTTTGAATTATTTCCCAAGCACCCAACAAGATATCTAAACCCTTACGAAAAATTTCTACCCTGCCATGCCAGACGACAATCGTGTTTTGCAAGAGGAGATTTAGTATTTTACGAGCTTCTTGCCTATCTATGGCATGATGACTGTTAACATCGATTGGATTAAAAATTCTTGCCAGTTTTTTCTCGGGAATTTGATATTTTTGTCGTACCCGCTCGATTTCTATCTGAGATGGAATAATCAATTTAATACCTGAATCCTTACAATCTATGAACGGAGTATTTTCTTCATTTGATTTTATAAATTACATATTGACGATCGCGATACAAAGTGGTTAAACAGCTGCACGAGAATTGATTTTCTTTTTCAGCAACTACATGAGTAAGCTTATAATCGGTATCTAGTTGTTGCAATAATTGACAGCGATCGCTCTCTTGTTCATACAGTTGATTTGCGAGCATTACCCTGTTATACCATTCAATCACCTCGGTATCTTGATAGGGATGAGATTTTTTATTCACAAAAATAGGAACTCCTGTATACAGTCTAAATTTTTGTAGCTGTTGAGAATTAGGAGGAATTAAATAAGTATCTCCTTCTTGCTTATTTACCTTGACAAAATTCAGCATGGGAGTACTTTCCCCTCTATACTGAAAGAGAGCAATTTGCTGGTCAAAACCCCGAACTGTCAGAGCGGATATAACAACTAAACTAATTCCAATTAAGAAGCTTTTAATATTAGATTGTTTTCCTACTAATTTAGTTATAAACGAGACAATCGCAGCGATAATAATAGCGGTTGATATCGGTACCAAAAAAACAGATAAACGCCAAGGAGCGACCAAACCAATTAGATCGTTATCTAAAATTACTTGCAATATTGTTAGATAAAAAGCCGTCATAAAAGGTATCAGTAAAATCTTAAATAATGCAGTATTTCTAATTAAATATAAACCAGCGATTGTCACTAAAGATTGTAAATGCGAAGTACCTGTTGCCAACCAAACTTCTGGAATAGAATGATGAGAAATTCTAAAATTGACAATAATGTCCATTGCCTGTTTTTTAATTGCAGGAGTAGTTGCTGGAAAAGTAAAATACATATAACTAAAAATTGGCAGTACCAGCAGTAAAGAAAGAAAACCAATAACGGTCGCTTTTTTTGGCTCTTTGGGAAAAACAAAGACAACATAAGATAAAGTAAAAACTGCCACGCTAAAAATATAGGCAGGATGAAAAGTTGCTGCGATCGCACTTGCCAAAATTGCCCAGTAATATCTTTTATAAAGTGCTAGCCAAATTGATAATAAGATAAAAACACCAAATGTACAGGGTTGCAAGACGGGTCCTAAAATGTATTGCCCTGCAACTCCACTATGAAGGTGCCAAGCAGTATCAAAAGTACCAAATTCTAAATTTACGGTGTGAATGCTAATAAAAAATGCTAGATAAAGTAAAATTTTTGTCAGAGAATTTTCCAGTCGATAAACATAATTTACGATCCCCAATAAACTAGAAACATACAATCCCATAATCAACCCATAATAAAGATAAAAAGCATATTCATGATGAATATATTTATAGGTAAACTCTACTAAAAATGTAAATGGGGGTAAAGGATCTATCGTGTTAGCTGTCCAGTCTCGATCTAGAAAACCAAAACCAGCTTTTGCCAAGCCAGAAAGAAATTTAGTGTTTTGATTGCCATCGGCATTTTCGGGCGAATTGTAGATAGGTTCTTGTGTATAAGCCAAGCTAAAAACAGTGGCAACAAGGATAAATTTAAGGAGTAAAAGCTTTTTATCGAGAAAAATAGCCATGATTTTTCTCTCGTAAAATATATCAAACCTGAAAAAATTTAATAATAATAAAGACTTTTTTTGTAAACCCATTTATTTTTATATACAAATTATTTTTTGCTTTGCCAAGTATCAATAGCTAGTTCTAAAATTTGATGTTTGGAAGATACCAATAACTTATTTTTTAAGATTGCCAAAAACAAAGTGCAATCGTGGCGATCGCTAATTTTGACGATAGGAATATTTTGATAATTATTGCTTTCAAGTTGTCGATTATCCTGATTCTCAAGTTTGTTAGCAAAATTTAATAACTCGATCTTATTTTTAATACCCACAATTAATAAATAACTTTGGCGACCGCGCTCCGATTCAAAATTAGTTTCAGGCAAAAAAGCTAGCATGACATTTCCGATCCAAGGACGAATATCTTGCTCATAATTAAATTCTTTTAAAGCTGACGTTTGACTAATAAAAGTATTGAGTTCTTGTTTTAATAAACTTTGCGTCTTGGGTGAGACTAATTTTTTAATTTGTTGCCAATCCTGAGAATTTGTAGAAATATATAATGTCGCTAGAGCTTCTTGAGGTATTAATTGAAAGCCTTCAGTTGGAGTTAATTCTTTTCCTACAAGAAACCGAAAATGAAAATCTGCCAGAATAATTGCACTACTAAATATAATTAAGCACAGATAGCTTATTTTTATTTTTTTCTCGCTCATTCTAATTATTTAATAATAATTTTGGGATTGGCTCACGTTAAATCACTAGTGGAGCAAGGCTTAACTGTGTGAGCGTGAAATCTACATCTTCAAGCCTAGCCTTGTGGGGCTAAGGTGTCTATCACGGATACCGTGACCGATTGTAAAGTCTTTCAATTTGAGCCATTGAACCAGAAGCAACCTATATTTGGATTTGAAACATGATGAGTTTCTTCACTCCCTACAATTTTTGTCCTGTAATTAGATTGGAAACAGGTCTATTTCTAAGAATTAGGATAACCAAACCAAGTGGGATCGATGTAGTTGATGCGGGCGCAAGGTTCGAGGGCGGATAAAATGGTCTTACCATAGCTACGAAAATTGACCCGATTATCCAACAAAGCAATGATACTTTGAGATTCTCTGAGGGGAACTATGGTTTGTTCGAGAGTTCTTAAGGCGGTAGGCAGTAAATAAAGTCGAAACCAATCTTGACGCTGATTTTTATAGTAAGTTACCAAATTAGCCACTAAAGGATTCTCTAAAGA
>NZ_JBZNBU010000234.1:0-6163 GCF_058530065.1 Waterburya sp.
ACTTCAGGTGCGGTAGATTCTCCTCCATTGCTGGCAGTAGGGCTAGAAAATAAACGACTCGCTCCCAAAGTAAAAAATACTCCCAATCCCAACCCAATTAATAAAGCTTTTCTGCCTGTAAATAAAGCTGCTTTTTTGTTTTTAATCGATTCTTTGGCTAAATCGGAATCTGCTGGGGAAATATTAGCAGGTGCTACGGAAGAAGTAGCTAAACTGTCAGTAGTAATCGCAATAGGGCGATCGCTTGGTTCGGCTTTTGTATAGTCGAGAAAATAAAATTTATCGTCAATTTCTGTGATATATAAAGCATTTTTAGGCATAAAGTTGGATGCTCGATCGGGATAGGCTAACTTAGCTGAATTGACCCCCAAAAAAGCTTTTTCTAAAAGTAAACTGTCTAACTCTCCTAAAGATCCAGCGATTAGGCGATCGCCCGTTCCGAGATCTAATTCTGACTGATGATTATTGATATTAGATTTTTGTTGCACGATTATTAAGCAAAGTTATATTTTAGTAAATAAAATTAATATTTTAATTGATTTATCTAGAATCGGTCTATTTAAAACCAAAAAATATTCACTGTAACTGATTTTTTCTTAAGTTAAACAACTAGAAGAATTTATTAAATAACACCCAAACAATAGCATTTCAAAATAGTAAGTGTTAGTCTAAGAAAGTAACTCGATTGAGAGTAGTTGTCACCGAGATCGTCAGGATTCGGAAAGTATGGAATCGCCATTAAATTGTACGAGTGCCAATCTAGAACAAGCTGCTTTAAGCAAATTTCGTTCTTTGGCTACTTGTTTGCCCCAAGATATCGATATTTCTCGCGAACCTTGGGGTCGTTCCACAGTCTTGTGCATTGATTTTGCTAATTGTCCTCATTTATTTAGTGTAGACCATGAACAGACTCAGTTGCTGAATCAAGCAATCTCTAAATTAGGGTTAGCTAGCTCGATTATTTTTCGCATCGGCAGCAAAATCGTGGGCTGGAAAAATTTTAAATCTTCTCAACCCTAGATTTTAAAACCTATCTACCCCCTAAACCGCAGCCTTGAGCATATGGTAGGTAATCAATAATTGAGTCAACGCCAAGGGATAACTTTGTAGGGTTTCTCCTGTAGTCCCAATTACCGTACCCAAATCTTGATTGCCTTCCAGACCGCAAAACTGACCGAGGTAAGGAACTTCACCACACATAATTTTTTCTAGCTCTAGTACTTGTTCTTGGGTAGCCCGTCTGTCTATTTCTAAAATATCGACGGGTTTTCCCATATCTCGATCTAAGCCTAAACGAATAGCATCTCCTAAATGACTCCCTTCCGCATTGAGAAAACCAGTTAAATCGGGATGAGGAATAGTAGGACGCAGAACTAATTTGGCATTGAGCAGCAAATTATCTCCTGCATTCTCCGTACCTTCAGGAGGATAAAAAATGACAACCATATCCGACCATTTTCGCTGAGGACGAATAAAAGCTGCCGAATCTGGCTCTCTTTGACGCAGTTGCTCTAAAACTTGTTCTTCGTTGTAACCTCGTTTGCGAGTATCCCGTTTGATTTTCCAAGCCGCCCGTAATGATTCGGGAGGGGCTAAATAGGTAGTAACATCATAGCTGTCTCGCATTTTGCGCGTAGAATAACCCAATAAACCTTCCACAATTACATATTTGCGAGGTTCGATATATTCTGGGGGATCGAACGTTCCCGTACTGTGATTGTAAATGGGTTTGAGAATTGCCTGTCCTCTCCTGAGCAAAGCTAAATGCTGTTCGATAATATTTAGATAGTTACAGTCGGGATGCAAGGCAGATATCTTCATTTCGGCTCGTTGAGCGCGATCGTAACGATGGTAATCATCAGTACAAATAATCGTAACGTTATCTTGCCCCAAAACCTTAGCAATCCCCTTGGTTAAAGTGGTTTTACCTGCTGCACTGTCACCAACTATGCCGAGAATAATGGGTCGATCGCTCATAATAATTAGTTCTCCTTGGAAAAAAAACTAGCTCAAAAATAAAGATAATATCGTCACTCTACCATTTGTACCTCCTTTGGAAAACTACCTAACCCCAATTTTTAGTTGTGCAACTAGATCTTCTCAGTAAAATATTTAACTTGAGAAATCATACTTTTATTTACCGATGCCAGATAATATAAGCCTTTTGTGTTAAGTCTGACTTGACATTTTAGTTGTTCGATATGTAAATTAATACTTAACAGATAAGCAACTAAATAATGAAAAACCGACTCAAGGAACTTCGACAATCAAATCAACTATCCCAAGCCGAACTTGCAAGAAAACTCGAAGTTACTCGTCAGGCAATTAATGGTTTTGAATCTGGAAAATTCGATCCTAGTTTGGAGATGGCTTGTAAAATTGCCAGTTTATTAAATGTGGCGATCGAGGATATTTTTATTTATGAAGGAAAAAAATCCATGCAAACTCTAGTCAAACAAGTTAAAAATTTCTTGGGATTGGAATTCGGTTTGGAAAGATTCGATTCTCAAGCGATCGCTGCAATCAATTTTGCTCGAAACGTAGCCAAAGAAATGAAGTCGAACCAAGTTGAACCCCAACATTTGCTGGCAGGGTTATTAAGAGATCGAGCGACTACTTCTGCCCGTTTGCTTGTAGCCAGTGGTGCTAACAGCAGTAGGGAAATTGAAGTTAATCCATCACTAACAAATAAAAACCCCAAACTCAATTCCGAAAGTAAATTTGTTCTGGAATTAGCTTTACAAATCGTTCGACTGCAAAACAAAAAATCCATCAAAACAGAACATATTTTATGGGGTTTAGTTCGCTTGACGGAAACAGGTAATACCGAGATTAACAACTTATTTCAGCAATATCAGGTAAATCTTGCAGTCTTGAACCAGCAATTGACAGCAAATATTTAACGCACAAAATAGGCGATCGCAACCAGGAACAAATTAACTACATAAAACATTCCTACCACCTGAGTTTCAGCCCAACCACTCAGTTCAAAATGATGGTGAATGGGTGCCATTTTAAACAGGCGTTTTCCTCGACCATTTTCGTCTTTGGTAGCTTTGTAATAACCTACTTGAGCGATAACGGAGAGAGATTCGATAAAGAAAAGACCGCTAACGATAAATAAAGCCCAAAGGTTACCACTGCTGAGTCCTACTGCTCCTAGCGCGCCTCCTAAAGCCAGAGAACCCGTATCCCCCATGAATACCCTTGCAGGATTGCGATTGTGAACCAGAAAACCCAAACAACCTCCACTCATACAGGCACAAAACAAAGCTAGATCGGGAGAATCTGCACTGATAATTGCTCCTAAGCCTAAAAAAGCGATCGCCCCCGTACCCCCAGCCAATCCATCTACTCCATCGGTTAGGTTGGTGGCATTGCTTTCCGCTGCCAAGACAAATATAGCTAAAGGCAGAAATAACCATCCTAGAGCAAGATCGATTCCTCCAGGAAGACTTAAATGGGCTATGGAAGACGATTCGTGCCAATATAACCAGAAAGTAAATAATGCCCCAAACCCTATTTGTAGAGTCAATTTCATTCGGGGGGAGATACCTTTGTTGGACTTTTTACGTAATACTTGCCAGTCGTCAATCCAACCGATAAAACCAAAACCCAGAGTAACCACGCATACAGCGATCGCTTCTGAGGAAATAGCAGGAATATTAGGATTTAAAGTAATTCCAATTAAAGCAATTATTACTGCTACAGGAACAAAAAAAATGCCTCCCATAGTGGGCGTGCCAGCTTTTTTTAAGTGAGATTGGGGACCATCTTCTTGGACGATTTGCCCCGTTTTTAAGCGGTTGAGCATGGGAATTACCCAATTGCCCATCAAGGCAGCGATCGAGGTGCAGCTTAGGAGGGGAAAGGATAACAAACCAAACTGTTTGCCCGAAATACTATCTTGATAGTCTAGGGCGATCGCACTTAAGCTTAAAACAGCGATCGCAAATATTAACAGGCTTTTACCAGAAGGAACGATCAACTTCTCTGTCGCGAGTGATTTAACATCCACAATGAAACTACTACCAATTTTTTCCTAATGTTACCCATCGAGCTCTAGTTTTACCAGAGCGATCGATGAATAATCATTATAAGAGTAGAATTTATTGTTTATGGAGGATTTTAATCATCGTCATCGTCAAAATCATCATCGTCTTCCCCATCCATAAGCATATCTAGATCGTCATCAGCTTTAACTTTTTCTACTTCTACAGTTTCGCGAGGAATTAGACGATTGTTTGCTTTTAACCAATCAATTAAAGAAGCTCCTCGCTTAATAGGAATCACGATCGCAGGTTCGTAGCGAGCTTCTTGAACTAAAGCAGGATTTTTACGTTGTTCTTCCATAAATTGAATTTAGTATAGTTTTGTCTAACTAGGGTAACTTAAAATATGGTGTCTACTTCCGATTGTAGATCGAGAGTTAAACCCAGCCCCTTATTATACCTTTTGAACGAACAACGATTTTGATTTTCTTTACTGACGATTTCCATTTAGAGAAGCATCGCTACGTATTACCGCTTGTTCCATAGCTTTTTGAATAATATTCCGAGCAGATTTTTCTTCTTCGTCACAACCGCCAATAATGTTAGCTGTTTCTAAATCGCTTAGTTCTTGAAGTTGGGATTTTGTAGAATTAGCTTTTAGCTCTTTAATCTTGATTATAGACATAACCTTAAAAATAAATAAAGACTAGTGAAATAATAAGCATACATATAATAGTACAAACTTTCATCAAAATAAAGTTCACTTGTAACTTTACAAAATCTATAATAATTTGACCTAATTTGATTAACAAATATTCATCAATTTAAAAATAAAAGAATCTGGAAAAAATTGTAAATGCTTTACAATTTATTTCGGATCGTTTATTGCTTAATTTTTAGTCATAATTCATGAAAAAACTGCAATTACCTCAGAAAATAATGCTCTTGGGCGCGGGAGAATTGGGAAAAGAATTTGCGATCGCTGCCCAGCGTTTGGGAAATTTTGTAGTAGCAGTAGATCGGTATGCTAATGCCCCAGCCATGCAGGTAGCTGATGCAGCAGAAGTAATTTCGATGCTCGATGGAGAAGATTTAGAAAGAACAATCAAAAAATATCAGCCCGACTTTATTGTTCCTGAAATTGAGGCAATTAGAACGGAAAAACTGCAAGAATTTGAAGCTCGGGGCATTACTGTGATTCCTACGGCAATGGCTACCATATATACGATGAATCGCGATCGCATTCGGGAATTGGCAGCACAGGAATTGGGTATTCGCACTGCTAAATATGCCTATGCTACCAGTTTAGAAGAATTAAAGATAGTTTCTGAATCAATTGGCTTTCCTAATGTAGTTAAGCCTGTCATGTCTTCTTCAGGGAAAGGACAGTCGATGGTTAAATCTGCTTCGGAAGTTGATACTGCCTGGGAATATGCGATCGCAGGAGCGCGGGGAGATACCCAAAAAATAATTGTCGAGGAATTTATTGATTTTGACCTAGAAATCACTTTAATGACTGTCAAACAGTGGGATGCGCCAACCATATTTTGTCCTCCTATCGCTCATCGTCAAGAAAGAGGCGACTACCAGGAATCTTGGCAACCTGCGGGAATCTCCCCCAGCCAAACTAAAGCTGCTGAAGCTATAGCTACCAAAGTTACCGATGCTTTGGGCGGTGCGGGGATCTTTGGAGTTGAGTTTTTTATTACTCAAGATGAAGTGATTTTTTCCGAATTATCTCCCCGCCCCCACGATACGGGCATGGTAACTTTGATTTCTCAAAACCTCAATGAGTTTGAATTACATTTACGAGCAATTTTAGGCTTACCCATTCCCAAAATAGAAGTTTTCTCTCCCGCTGCTAGTGCGGTAATTCTGGCAGATAAGCATTCAGATAGTATTGCTTTTGCTAATGTAGCGGAGGCTTTGACAATAGTAGATACGGACATCAGATTATTTGGCAAACCTGATTCTCGCCCCTACCGTCGCATGGGAGTCGCTTTAGCCAAAGGAAAAACTACAGATGAAGCTAGAGCTAAAGCTCAAACCGCAGCTAATAAAGTACTCTTACTATGAATTAAACAGGCTTAATATGATTGTATCGATTGAATTTATAAATATTCAATTAGATTGAGGTTATGACCAATTTAATATCCTGAATTTAATTCACA
>NZ_JBZNBU010000235.1:0-5380 GCF_058530065.1 Waterburya sp.
ACGACTATAAGTTGTTTCCGACGAGGCTTTTTGGTGATTTTAGCATCTGTGATTAAGGGAATGCCTTTACCTAAAGGCAGCTTTATTCCCGATTTTTCTCCAGCCCCTGGATGAATCTTAAAAACATACCCTTGAAAGGTCTCCCCATCTCCCCATCTCCCCATCTCCCCGTCTGACTAAAGCGAGAATGAAACAGCCCTACCTTTTAGGGCGGGTGCGATTCGTTGTTCTGCAATCTATACAGATAGCATTACTTGTTTTGCAAAATTGTTTTAGATGCCAAACGGGTTTTTTTGCGATCGCCTTGAGTCAAATCTTTACCAATTTGCAATCTAGTAGCATTGGTTTGCAGCACTGTCGCCCCTTGTTTATCTCCCAGTTGTAGGGCAGTTTTCGCTGCCGTTTGTAGCATGGTTGCCGCTCCCGCGCGATCGCCTTGTTTGAGTTTGGTTTCGGCAATTTGAGTTTGACGGTATTTAGCCAAAGTCAAAATATGGTTGTGTACCACATCGCTGGGATAGGGTAGATAGTGGCTTTGAGATTCTACTTCGATGGCTAATACAGCGGAATGGAGCTTTTCTTTATTCGCCCCAGGATCGTCGTAACGGAGTTGCACCGCAGCAATTTTATGAGTGCCAGGAGATAGTTGATTGATATAAAAATTAATTAAAATTATTCTCGGTCGATCGACCATCAAATCTCCCAGGCGGATGCTAAAGTGATTGCCTTCAAGATTGGCATTAAGTTCGATGGTTTCGGGGGATATTTGGGCGATGGGTTTTAATTCTGCCAAACGTACCTTGGGCATTAATTCAATAGTTAGGTAACTATTGGTCAAGCCTACTGACAGGGCGCGGGCAAATAACCGTTCAAATTCTGCTACTGCTCTTTCTGGCTTTTCGATATAGGCTAAAGTTCCTTGTGCCGAATCGGAAATTTGTTCTAAAACATCTTGATTCCAATGTTCGCCAAAACCTAAAGTATCGATGGTAATGTTATATTCTGCTGCTAATTCTGCTAGTTTCAAACAACGTTTATTATCACCGTGTTCGTTTTCCCCATCGGTTAATAAAAACAAACGAGAGACGCAATGTTGATTATAAGCAGCAATTTCTTTAATTCCCAAACGCATTCCTTCATCAATAGAAGTTCCTCCATCGGCTACCATGAGTCGGATTTTTTGAATGATGGCTTTTTGATTATTATTCACCAACTGATTGGAGACAATAACCTTAGCACGATGGTCGAAAGTCACAATACTAATGCGATCGCTTGGTTTGAGTTGATTAATAATCCCGATTGCAGCTTCTTTAATAGTCGCTAAAGGTTCTTCGGACATCGAACCGCTGCGATCTAAAACCAAACATAAATTAAGGGGTAACCCGCCACTATTGTCTTGGGGAATAGCTGAAATAGCCAGGGATAGTTGGCGTTGACTGGTAGTTAATTGAGCATCAATATTACTATCACTTAAATAGGACTGTAAACCAACTTTCATAATGACTAAAAAATAAAATTTAACTTATATGATAGTCGTTAGTCGTTAGTCGTTAGTTGTTAATTGTTAGTTGTTATAGGTTATAGGTTAAAAAAGGTTATAAATGTTTAAAATATCTCAGATTGGAATTAAAAACAAAATAGCTAACGATCCCTATTATCGTTTTCAATCTTTAAAAGAAATTGCGCTCGCCGTAGACTTAGGTATTAGAATTGATGTCAATCAGGCGGGAGTAGATGACTGGTTGAGATTGCCTGGGTTTTCGATCCATCAAGCGCGATCGCTAGTAAATTTGGTAGAGATGGGAGTACATTTATATAGTTTAGAAGATATTGCTGCTGCGATTAACGTTCCTTTACAACGATTGCAACCCTACGAATCTATTTTGGCTTTTGCTTATTACGATCGCCTTAGTAGTTTGAGTCCAGAAAAAATTAATCTCAATCTAGCATCTATTGGAGAAATTATGACAATTCCCCAGATCGATGCAGATACAGATCTAGCGAGCCAAATACAATTAGAGCGGCAAACAAATGGTAAATATCGCAACATAGTGGATTTACAACGTCGCTTAAATCTAGATCCTGAGTTAACATCACACCTAATGCACTATGTCTGTTTTTAATACCATTAACCACTGACAAATTATGTCTGAATCTCCCCAAAACGAACCCATGCGGAGCGTTCATACTAATAATTTTCCTCACATTTTAAGTCAATGGGGAATTTCGTTAGTAGTCTCTACTTATCAAGCTGGCAAACTAATCGTATTGCGTGCAGATGGCGATTATATCAATACTCATTTTCGGATCTTCAACAAACCCATGGGTATTGCCGCAGATCCTCATAAAATTGCCATTGGCTGTAGCAGTCAAATTTGGGAACTAAATAACGTTCCCGCAGTAGGAGCAAAAATAGAACCCCAAGGGAAACACGATGCTTGTTTTTTACCCCGTCAATCCCACACTACTGGAGATATTGATATTCACGAAATGGAATGGGGAGGGGCGGACAATTCTCAATTGTGGTTCGTCAATACTCGTTTTTCTTGTCTTTGCACCCTAGATAAAAACTTTAGTTTTGTTCCCCAATGGCGACCTAAATTTGTCACTGCCCTAACTCCCGAAGATCGCTGTCACCTTAACGGTTTGGCAATGGTTAACCGCCAACCAAAATACGTTACGGCTTTAGGGGAAACAGACACCATGGGAGGCTGGCGACAAAATAAAGCCAATGGCGGTATTTTAATCGATCTAGCTCAAGATGAGATTATCAGTCGCGGTATTTCTATGCCCCATTCTCCCCGTTGGTATGGGGATCGCTTGTGGATTTTGGAGTCGGGAGAAGGAAGTATTTCCATTTGCGATCGCGACACGGGCAAATTGTCAACCATTACCACCCTTCCTGGTTTTACTCGCGGTATCGATTTTTATGGCAATCTGGCTTTTATCGGACTGTCTCAAGTCAGAGAAACGGCAGTATTTAGCGGTTTACCCCTTACTGAAAGACTGGATGAAAGAATTTGTGGGGTGTGGGTGGTTAATCTGGAAACCGCTCAAACTGTGGCATTTTTGAAGTTTGAAGATGCCGTACAAGAAATTTTTGCTGTTAGGGTATTGCCCAATATTCGCTTTCCCGAAATTATTGACTGGGACGAACAATTAATCGGTAGTTCTTATGTTTTACCCGATGCAGCCTTAGCAGATGTCCCCCAAGAAAGATTATCTTCTAGCAAGAAAGGCAGTTAGACTAAATATTTGTAACCGATCGACCGAGAAGAATCTATGTTTTTCAAATTTTTGAACCCAATTGCATTAAGCTTGGTAGCGACATTAGTTTCTCAGACTTCTATCATGGCTCAAGCCGATCGGTTCGAGTTAAATAATTTGCTTTTTCAGGGCAAGCAATACGTACAGACTCAAGAATACGATCGCGCTATCGAAACTTACGAAAAAGCAGCAGCCATAGACGAAAATAATCCGAGGATTTTTTCGGGCATAGGTTATGTTTATATCCTCAAACAAGACTACGAAGCAGCGATCGAAGCCTACGAACGAGCCATTAAATTAACTCCTGACAATCCCAAGCTCTATTATGCTCTGGGCTATAGTTTGGGTACAAATGGGGAAAACAAAAAAGCAGCAGAAGCTTACAAAAAAGCGATCGAACTAGAGCCATTAAACATTCAAAATCATATTGGTTTGGGTGTAGTTTCAATTCGTGCGGGAGAATACGATCGCGCTATTCGAGCCTATAGAGTTGTTTTAGCTTTAGATCCCGAAAACGAAGAAGCCTATCAAGTTATCGCTCGTATTTTGACGGAACAAAAACGCTATCAACAAGCGGTTAATTTTTTAAGACCGATTATTCAAAAATATCCCCAACTAGCAGAGTTACAGTTAAATTTGGCAGATGTTTTAATTAGCCAGGGAAATATTGACGAGGGATTGCAAACCCTAGCCACAGCCAAAGCTAACGATCCGCAAAATCATTTAATTTATCTCAAAATAGGCAACGCTTTATTTCAGCAACAAGAATTAGACGCGGCTTTAAAGGAATACCAACAAGCAGCCAGACTGAACTCTGATAATTCTGAAGTCATAGCTGGAATAGGCAAGATTTATTTAGCTCAAAAGAATTATCTCAGCGCAATTATTACCTTCCGTGATTTAACTGAAATCGAACCAGAAAATCCTACGGGATATCATAATTTAGGATTGGCTTTAAAAGCTAGAAACAGAACCAAGGAAGCGATCGCAGCCTTAAATCGAGCTTTGGCACTATACCAAGAACAAGGTAACCAACAAGAAGCAGATAATGTTGCTATCTTAATTGACGAGATTGATAATATCGATAATGAAGATTAAAAGTTAGTATTGTCATACTATATTCAATACCTGCTTTCAATCAATATTTTATTTTTATCACTTATTTTTTACGATCAGATTCCCCGAACCCATGGATATTATGGAGACTGTTGCCCGAATTAAGTCTCAATTGCAGGAAATTGAGTTACAAGAAGCAGCCAATCAGCAAGAACAAGCACGAGTTAGTCAGCGCATTGCCGAGCTTGAGACAGAACTCAAACAAAATCATAATCGACGCAACGAATTAGATCGGGAAGCTTTAAAACTATATACTAAAGCGGAAGAATTACGACCAAAACTGAGTAAACTAGAAAGAATTGCCAATTTATCCCGCGAATTTCTAGAATTACACGACGAATGCCAAGATAACCAGGATTTATTAAATACTTTATATTCTTCTGTTTCCCATCTCCCCCAAATAGATCCCCAGAAGACTGGGACAGATATTCAAAACGATCGATCCGAGTCTTCAAGTCAAACTAATTCTGCTTCTAGCGATCGCCGTAATGATAACGACTACAGTATTTCGATCGAAAGTATCAAACAGGCAATGCCCAACGCCGAAAAAGTATACCAACAGCTAGTTGCTGCTTATTTGGAAGAATATAAAACTTACCAAAATTATATTATCGATGGTTTAGATTTAATTTGGTACGCCGTAGCATTTATCGCCTTCGGGCGAGATTCCTATCGCAAAATGAGCTTTAAATACCACCCCGACTTAGATGGCTCGCAAATGGCAATGCAATTGATTAATACTGCTTGGTCTATTTCTCAAAATTTTTTAACCAGTTCTGATGAAGATGACACGATGTTATAACCTATAACCTACGCCTGATGTGGATTAGCTTCGCTGCAAATCAATTAGTTCGTAGCTATCAGCTATCAGCTATCAGCTTTTGAAGTATTTAAAATCTATTCTTCTTATTTTAAAGCGATCGCTCTTAAAACACTCTCGATCTACATATGGGGTTATCAAATAAACAAAACACTATCTGTAGTGCTTGACGAAATA